>MVQS01000099.1 GCA_002067855.1 Syntrophaceae bacterium PtaB.Bin038 | reverse complement strand
CCCGAACCTGGTGATCCTGTTCGAGGCGGGCGGCGCAGCCCCCCTGATCCCGGAGATGCCCATCTCCGTCGGCGATTCCCGGACCACCTGGAAGGCCGTCATGGCCAGCGGGATGTGCGAGATCATGGAATCGGCCTGCCGCGGCATGCTGGACTACACCTTCCTCGGCGGCGCTCAGATCGACATGTACGGAAACCTCAATTCGACCCGCATCGGCGCGGACCACCAGAAGCCCAAGGTCCGCTTCCCGGGCAGCGGCGGCGCCAACGACTTCGCCTCCTTCTGCTGGAGGATGATGGTCATGACGCCCCAGGACCCCAAACGCTTCGCCGAGAAGTGCAGCTACATCACCACCCCCGGCTGGCTCCAGGGCGGCGACTCCCGGGCCAAGAGCGGCCTCCCCCTCGGGGCGGGCCCCTACAAGATCATCACCAACATGGCCGTCATGGACTTCGAGCCCGAGAGCAAGCGCATGCGGATCATCGCGATCAACCCCGGTTACTCGGAGAAGGACGTCCAGGACAACTGCGGCTTCGAGCTTCTGAAGGCGAAGAAGATCGTGGAGAACAAGCCGCCCACGAAGCACGAGCTGTCCATTCTCAGGGATCAGATTGATCCTTACCGCTACGTTATAGGAAGATAGCGCCGGCGGTAAGCGTTCTCATCGAAGGGGCCTCGGCATCTCCGTGCCGGGGCCCCTTTTTGATTGCCGATGCGGGGAGTGCCGGAGGGCACGCTCTCATCTGGAGAGGATCCGGACGCCGTCCCGGGCCGTCACGAGCTTGTCCCCGACGGAGGTTCCGCAGAAGGCGCACGAGTAATCGTACTTCTCGCCCTGGGGAAGGATGAGGAGCAGACGCTTGCGCACCCTCACGGCCCGCTTGCACCGGGGGCAGTAAAGCTCCGTTGCATCAAAATCCCTGTATGATTCTCTATTCATGGCTTGGTGCTCGCACTGTCGCAGATCGCCACGCCCTTTACCCTGGCGATGACAGGTCTGCTTTTCTGTTTTTTCTCCTGTCCCCTGAACCCTGGACGCTTCGCGAAGCGACTATTTCTCCCGCTCCGGGATTTCCTTCGCGTTCTCAAGCCATGCGGCGGCCTCGCTGTCGCTGGGCGCACGCCAGTCGCCCCGCGGCGAAAGCGACCCGCCGGAGCCCACCTTGGGGCCGTTGGGGATGCAGGAGCGCTTGAACTGGCTCGTCCGGAAGAACCTCTCGAGGTAGACCGTGAGCCAGCGCTTGATCTCGCCGATCCTGTATTCGTTTCGCCTCTCCTCGGGAACCTCGGGCCAGGCGCCAGCCCTTCTGTCTCGCCAGGCGTGCCAGGCGATGAAGGCAATCTTGGTCGGCAGGTAGCCGAAGCGCGTGGTGTAGAAGTTGTTGAAGTCCTGCAGCTCGTAGGGCCCGATCGTGTCCTCCGTCCGCTGGGCCGGCTGCCCGCCGGTGACGCCGGGGACGAGCTCCGGGCTGATCTCGGTGGACAGGATGTCCAGGAGCGTCTCCGAGGTCTTCCGGTCGAACTGGTTCGTCTCCGCCACCCAGCGGATGAGGTACTGGATGAGGGTCTTGGGGACGCTCACGTTGACGTTGTAGTGCGACATGTGATCGCCCACCCCGTAGGTGCACCAGCCCAGGGCCAGCTCGCTGAGATCGCCCGTTCCCAGGACGATGGCGTTGCGCAGGTTGGCCAGGCGGAAGAGATGGCTCGTCCGCTCGCCGGCCTGCACGTTCTCGAAGGTGATGTCGTAGACCTTCCTGCCCTTCGCGAAGGGGTGGCCGATGTCACGGAACATCTGCATGCAGCTCTCGCGGATGTCGATCTCGTTGGCCTCCACGCCGAGGGCCGTCATGAGCCGGTGGGCGTTGCGGTACGTCTTGTCCGTCGTGGCAAAGCCCGGCATCGTGTAGGCCTTCACGCACGAACGGGGCCTCCCCAGCCGGTCCATCGCCCGGGCCGCCACGATGAGGGCGTGGGTGGAGTCGAGGCCGCCGGAGACGCCGATGACGACGTTCTCGACCCTCGAGGCCTTCAGCCGCGTGGCCAGCCCCTGGACCTGGATGTTGTAGGCCTCGTAGCAGCGCTCGTCGCGCTTTGCCGGGTCCGCCGGGACGTAGGGGAATCGGGCGTATTGCCGGGAAAGCAGGATGCGCCCCTTCGGGATCTCCACGGGAAAGGTCACTTTTCGAAACCGCTCCGCCCTGTCCCGGAGGTGCCGGGCGTTCTGGCCGAAGCTCGTGAGCCGCATCCGGTCCTGCACCAGGCGGTCCAGGTCGATATCGGCGAGGATCATCTGCGCCTTCCCGGAAAAGCGTTCCGACTCGCACAGGAGGGTTCCGTTCTCGTAGGCCATGGCCTGGCCGTCCCAGGCCAGGTCCGTCGTCGACTCGCCGGGGCCCGCCGCCGCATAGAGATAGGCCGCCACGCACCGGGCCGACTGGTTGGCCGCCAGGCTGTGCCGGTACTCCGATTTGCCGATGGTGATGTTCGAGGCTGAGAGGTTGGCCAGCACCGTGGCGCCCGCCAGCGCCGCGAAGCTCGACGGCGGCACGGGCACCCAGAGGTCCTCGCAGATCTCAATGTGGAACGCGAACCCCGGGATGTTCTCCGCCTCGAAGATCAGGTCCGGCCCGAAGGGGATGTCCCGCCGGCCGCAGAGGCTGATCGTCCTGGAGAGGGCATCCTCTGCGGGGCGGAACTGCCTCGCCTCGTAGAACTCCCGGTAATTGGGCAGGTAGGATTTGAGGGCCACCCCCAGGATCCGTCCCCGGAACAGCACGACGCCGCAGTTGAAGAGGAAGGCATCCACCCGCAGCGGAGCCCCCACGATGAGGATCGTGCCCAGGTCCTTCGTCTTTTCGAGGACGAGGCCCAGTGCCTCCCGGACCCGCTTCAGGAGGGCGTCCTGGTGAAAGAGGTCCTCGTTGGTGTAGGCCGACAGCCCCAGCTCCGGGAAGAGGGCGAAGAGGGCCTTCTTCGCCGAGGCTTCACGTGCAAGCTCGACCGTCTTTGCCGCGTTGAAGGTCACGTCGGCGACGCGCACCTCGGGGACGCAGACGGCGGCCCGGACGAAGCCGTGGCTGTACAGGTTGAAAAAGTCCTTCATCGCTTTACCTCAATCCGCTTCGAGGGTTCTTTGCTTTCCGCTCTTCCTCGCTCCCTCACGTCCGCTCCTCACAGGCAAGCCGGCGCAGGCTGCACGGGTTGCCGCCTCCGGAAAACCCCTCAGGGCTCCCGCAGGCACGACCGGTGGACCTCGATGGCCCGTTTGCCCGCTTCTTCCATCGATCGGCCCAGGGAGATGAATCCGTGCCTTTTCAAGATGACGAAATCCTCCTTCCCCAGCACGTCGAGCACTCCCCGGACCAGCTCGAGGCTTCCGTAGGGCTGTGCTTCCCGCGTCTCCGGGATGTGGGAAGGAGGCTCGGCGCACCGGAGAATTTCCCGGCTGTGGCCGTGGAACACAGCCTGTACGTCCTTTCTCGCCCGGTAGACGGCGAAGTGGAGCATGCTCTCCGACGAGGGGTCCCGTGTGCCGCTCGCCGACACAATACCCCTTTCCATGTCGCAGCCGTGCACGGTGACGAACCGGTCGTCAGGCAGACGGTCCTTCCAGCCCACCTGGGAGCCCGTGATGATGAAGGCATCCCCGTCGGGCCGGATGCGGAAGCTCAGGTTCCCCTGGGAGAATTCGCCGTAGGGGGGCGCGAAGCCCCTGCGGTGGAACTCGGCGCACCAGGATTTCAGCTCCTCGAGCCGGTCATCGGCGGGGACGGCTCCCGAGAGGAACTCCGTCCTGAATTTCACGCCCCCGTGTCTTTCCCTCGCCGGCTTCCCCATGGGCTGGATCGTTTATTCCTTTGCAGAATCAGGGACTTTCAAATTAATGAATCGGCAGGCGTTTGTCAAAGGAAAAGACGGTTCAAACTCCTTGACAAAAGGCGGTCCCGGTGACATGATTCGGACGCTTATTTTGTATGCAAAATCAGCCGCCGGCGTTCCCGGAAGGAGGTCCTCTTGGAGTCGGCCGACATCAAAAAGCTTCAGGAGAAGATCCAGCTCTACGAGGGGGTTCTCAACAACATCCTCAGCGGCGTCCTCATCACCGACCCGGACGGGTATATCATCTTCTTCAGCGAATCTTACGGCAAATTCCTCGGCATGGACCCGAAGGCGCAGATTGGCAAGCACACGACCGACGTCATCGAGAATTCCCGGATGCACATCGTCGCCAAGACGGGGATCCCCGAGATTTTCCACCCTCACCAGATCATGGGCCGCAACCAGATCGTCCAGCGGATCCCCATCGTCATCGACGGGAAGCTGACCGCGGTCTTCGGCCAGGTCATGTTCGAGGACATCAAGGACGTCCAGATCCTGGCGGACAAGCTCAACATCCTCGAGTCCAAGGTCCAGCTCTACGAGAAGGAGCTCGAAAATCTCAGGGCCTCGAAGTACAGCTGCCGCAATATCGTGGGCACGAGCCAGGTCATGAGCGAGCTTCGCAAGCTCGGCCAGCGGGCGGCCAAGGTGAACTCGCCCGTGCTGCTCGTCGGGGAGAGCGGAACGGGCAAGGAGCTCTTCGCCCACGCCATCCACCGGGCAAGCGACCGGCACCGCCAGCCCTTCATCCGCCTCAACTGCGCCGCCATCCCCAAGGACCTCCTCGAGGCGGAGCTCTTCGGGTACGAGCCGGGCGCCTTCACGGGGGCGGGCAACAGGGGCAAGCCGGGCAAGTTCGAACTGGCCCACCAGGGCACAATCTTCCTCGACGAGGTGAGCGAGCTTCCCCTGGAGATGCAGCCCAAGCTCCTGCGCGTCGTCGAGGAGAAGGTGGTCGAGCGCCTCGGGGCCACCAAGCCCGTCAAGTGCGACTTCCGCCTGATCGCGGCGACCAACGAGAACCTCGAGGACTGCGTCCGGAAGGGGAAGTTCCGCAAGGACCTCTACTACCGGCTCAACGTGATCCCCCTGCACATCCCGCCGCTGAGGGAGCGCAGGGAGGACATCCCCCTCATCGCCTCTCATCTCATCGGGAATCTCTGCAGGGATTTCGGACTGCCGCCCAGGGGGATCTCGCCCGAAGTGATGAGGATCTTCGAGACTCACGATTGGCCCGGCAATGTTCGGGAACTTTCGAACATCCTGGAAAGGACTCTTTCCCTGATGGATGAGCGCGAGGAGACGATCCGGGTGGAGCACCTGCCGCTGTTTTTCCGGAGCCTGAGCGAACGCTCCGAGCGTTCCCAGGCGAAGATTCTCAAGGACCTCCGGGCCACCTCCGAGCGCGACGCCGTCCTTCACGCCATCCGCATCGCCAACAACAACAAGAACGAGGCCGCCCGGATCCTGGGCATCCACCGCACCGCCCTCTACAAAAAGATGAAGAAGCTCAACCTGCCGTTAAACGAGCAATCCTTTTGATGTATACCGGAGTCTACATGTAGACGTTCGGATACACTTTTCTCAATCCCCCAGAATTAAAGCCTTTTTTCATGTAAGGGGATAATCAGTAGACTTGAGTCTACATGATATTTCCCCGCATCTGCGAACTACATTTAAAAATCATAATGATTACATATAATTGTATCAAGTTCGGCTGCGTTCGATTCTGGCACGCAAGTTGCGGATAGATCATTGGGTTTCCGCGAAAATAAGAAAAAAAGAAAGGGGGTGCAAAGAAAAAGGCTCGATCGTTTTTATTTCATTCATATTTTTTGTTTTTTCAAAAAATAATGAAGGAGGGAGGTTTCACACATGATTACCATCGGTGACAAAGCCAGAGATATCCTGATGTTCATTGCGGCCTTCTGCTGGTTTTTCGTGATTTACGCAAGCTGGGCGGGTGGTGCGAACAAGGACCACCAGCTCATCTACTTCGGGCTTCTTGCCTGCGCAGCGCTCACGGTCGTCTATTACATGATGGGCGCCACCAGCAACCAAAAGCTGTCCACGTCCGTGCTCGTCTGGCCCATTCTTCTCAACGGCATATTCCAGGCCGTCGCCTTCACGATCGTCTACAACACGAAAGGCGTCAAGGCGGACTTCATCCTGGGAATGCACCCCGGGTTCTTCGGGGCCATGGTCTTCTTCTGGCTCGGCAATTTCGTGACCTCCACACTCTCGTACATCCTGTTGTTTTCCACTAAGGTGTTGCCCGAGGACGAGTGGGAGTCGTTCATGAAAGAAGTCGCAGGCCAGCAGAAAATTCACTGAGAGGAGGGGATATTATGGATGAGCAATTGATTCAACCGACTCCGAGCATCATCGGATTTACCGTATTCTTCATGCTGATTTCCATCGCGATCGGATGGTATGCAAACAAATTCGCCAAGACGGCCGAAGGGTTCTTCGGCGGGACGAAGATGTTCGGCGGTCTTGTAATCGGTCTAGCCTCCTGCGCGGCCGTCATGAGCGCCTTCGGCTTTATCGGCGGCCCGGGCCTGGTCTACAAGTTCGGGTTCACCTCCATCTGGATGACCATTGCCTGCGGACCCGGCTTCGCCTACGGTTACTGGGTTATCGGAAAGCGCATGCGCGCCATGGCGGAAGTCACCGACGTGGCGACCCTTCCCGACATCGCCCGCGTTCGCTTCCAGAGCCAGACGGTCCGCGGCATCCTCGCCCTGGGGCTCTGCCTGGCGGCCATCGCCTACCTCTCCTCGCAGGTCAAGGGCGGCGCCAAGCTCATGAACCAGATGCTGGGCGTCTCCGAGGAGGCGGGAGTGGTGATTATGTTCGGTACGACGCTGGCCTACATGCTCGTGTCGGGCATGTCAGGTTCCATCCTGACGGACGCCTTCCAGGGGGCCGTGATGCTCTGCGCCGTCCTCGGCGTTGTTTTTGCCTTTTTCAGCATGACGGGCGGGGACTTCTCCGTCATCCAGAACTCGCCGAACTTCGGCCCGACCTTTGTTGACGGGGCGGGGGCCATGCCCTTCCAGCTCGTCATCGCCTTTGCCATGATTTTTTTTATCGGCGTTATGGGCCAGCCTACGATGCTTGCCAAGATGTACGCCGTGAAGTCCCACAAGGACCTGAAGCTTGCGGGCTGGCTCGGCGGGGTTGCTTATGGGGCGACCTCCTTGGTCTGGATCCTCGTCGGTTACGGCGCCATCTATCTCGTCGCCACGGCGCAGGCAGCGCCCATCAAGGATCTGGACAAGGCGGCCTTCCTCTTCGTGAGCAAGACGGGGGGCGTCATGCAGGCCCTCATCATGGCAGGGCTTCTGGCGGCCATAGTCTCGACGGCGAGTTTCTTCATCTCCCTTGCCTCGGGCGCTCTCACCCGCGATCTTGCCGGTGCCATGGGTCATGAGATCGCCCACGACCGGCAGATCATTGTCGGCCGCTATCTCCAGGTCGTCGTGATCATTCTCTGCATCGGGTTCGGTTACTGGGGAGGCAGGGCCGTGGCCATCCTCGGGACACTGGGTTGGGGATTTTTCGCCTCCGTGACGCTTCCCACCTTCACGATGGGGCTTCTCTGGAGGCGCTGCTCCCGCGAAGCGATCATTGCAGCCCTGGCCTTTGCCGTTGTCGCCAACATTGCCTGTCCCATCCTGGAAAACTTCAAGATCTGGCGATTCCCCTTCCCTTATTACGTCTTTACCATTGGAGGATCCATCATCATCACGACCGTGGTGTCCTTCTTCACCAGCGGTGCCGCCGGTGAGAATATGCCGAATGAGCTCAAGCCAATCTTCAAGCTGTAATCTTTATTTTCACCGGTCCGGGAGAGGGGCTTTCCCTCTCCCGGACCAATAAAAACCCTGGTGCATCGAACAGGGGAAACTCGCCCCCGGTATAAATGTAACTATTTGATTTTATTTAGTATTATAAAAGGAGGAACGACTATGACAAGACCACTGGATCGTGTTGCTGTCATCGGTGCCGGTATCCTGGGCGCTCAGATCGCCATGCTGGCAGCCAACGCCGGCTACAAGACGAAAATCTATGACCCCGTGGCGGGGGCCTTTGAGAACACCTACACCAAGATCTGGAACGACCTCAAGGCCAAGGGCGTCACCCCTCTCATTGCCTGGGAGAAGTGGGAGGCCGCCAAGAAGGGCGTCATGCAGGTGGGCTCGATCGACGAGGCCGTCAAGGACGCCCAGCTCATCATCGAGGCCGTCTTCGAGAACATCGAGCTGAAGAACAAGGTCTTCAAGGAACTGGGCGAGAAGTCTCCAAAGGACTGCATCATCGCCACCAACAGCTCCTCCATCCCCGTCTCGAAGATGGAGGCCTCCAGCGGCCGCCCCGAGCGCTGCCTGAACATCCACTTCTACTTCCCCCTGCAGGGCGTGAACATGGTGGACATCATGGGCGGCACGAAGACCCTTCCCGAGGTCTTCAAGACGGGCGTGCAGTGGATCATCTCGGTGAACTGCATCCCGCTGAAGGTGAAGAAGGAGATCCTCGGCTTCTGCTTCAACCGCGTCTGGCGGGCGATCAAGCGCGAGGTGCTCTACATGTGGGGCAACGGCTTCGTCGACTTCCGCGACAGCGACCGGGCCTGGCGCGTCTTCACGGGCATGAAGGAAGGCCCCTTCGCGCTGATGGACAAGGTGGGCCTCGACACGATCTACGACATCGAGATGGTGTACTACAACGAGTCGAAGATGCCGCACGACAAGCCGCCCGACGCACTGCTGGAGATGGTCAAGCGCGGCGAATTGGGCGTCAAGAGCGGCAAGGGGTTCTACACCTATCCCGACCCCGAGTTCCTAAGGCCCGACTTCCTGACGCCCAAGGAGGATTGACCCGCTGATTCCGACCGGCCAGGGGTCCGCTCCGCCAGTCCCGGGGGGCGGGCCCCTTTAATTTGCGCTGAACCAGCTTGTTTTTCCCGGCACGGTCACCATATTAAGGCATGATGACCGAAGAACCGCATACCGAACGCGATCATTCCTTCGATCTCGCCGGGTTCCCGGGGCCCTTGCAGATCGCCGTCTGCGGCGGACTGATCCGTATTGGCAACGGGAAGAAGAATACCGCCATCCCCGAGGAGCAGCTCCTCCGGATCGAGCACCGTCCGGGTTCCTGGCGCTTTGGGTCTTCCGGTTCCTGCCTGTGGCTTCGCTTCGTTTATCGCAACGGCAGGAAACTCCGAAAGGCGGAGATCGCCCTTTCCACCGACGACCTGCGAGCGCGCGAGTTCCTCGAGTACCTCAAAAACCGTTTCCCGGGTCAATCCTGCGTCGGAGCCAATGAAGATGAAAAGGACAGGGTCCTGTCGAGCCGATGGCGCGGGGTCTATGGCCTGCACGCCCTGCATATCCTCACTCCGGCGGGGATCGTTACGTGGCTCCTGCTTGTCTGCGCACTAATCCTCTCCATCATCCTTGCCGAATCGATGCCTGCCCGCGCGGTGAGCGAACAGGCTCTGCTGAAGGCCCTGTTCGTGTTCCTGGGACTGGCCCTGATCCCGGCCGCACTCATGACGCTTGTAGCCGCAAAGGCGCTGATGACGCTCCGGACCGACCACAGGGGGTTGACCCTTCGCCGTGTCTTCGTCAGCACGAGGTTTTCTTGGGAGGCTGTCACGATTGGCGAGCCGCGTTCCGATGCCTTCAACGTCTACACGGGACTGTTCTGCTACTACTCGGAGCGCGTCAACGTGGTCTCCTCGCGAAGTCTCGTCGAGATCCCGCTCCTGCACGGAGGCAAAACGAAAACCGCTCTGCGAATGAATCTCGAGGAGGCGGGACCGTTCTTTCGCGAACTCTACTACCGCGGCAAGGTGACACTGGAGACGGCGAAAAAGGTTGGAGCCTTCGTATAGCCGCCGTTGGTTCCCTCTCCCTCGCTGGGAGAGGGTCAGGGTGAGGGTGAAAAAAGTACGGTGATCATCCCCCCTCACCTCAATCCTCTCCCACCAGGGGAGAGGAAATAAGATTTGTGACCTGTCGTCGTTACTGTTTCCCTTTCCCCGCGAGCCCGGCGGGCAGGATGAACCGCTCTTTCCGGCCCGTGACGTGCAGCAGCATCTCCCGCCCCAGGGATGCGCCCTTCAGGAGGGGGATTTTCCTGCGTTCGGAGAAATCGAGGGGCAGATACGCCGACGCGGGGGGCGTCTCCGGGAGCAGCCCCATCCTCATGTAGGTCTCCGCGATCAGCTCGGTGCAGAAGATGCTCCGATAGATTGGCGTGCGGGGCCACCAGCGGAGAAAGAACCTCGTCTGGATCACCCGCCGGATCACCTCGATCTGCGCCGGGAAGGGGAGGCGGTGGACCTTGTAGATGTATTCGAACATCGCGCGGATCATCTCGGGGCTGCGTGCGACCCTGAGCGGCCGCCAGGCATAGACGTCTGTCTCGTAGGTCAGGAGACGCTCCCTCAGGGATACGAGCTGTGGGCCTCCTTTTCTGACTCCCAGTATCCGGTCGGTAATCGACTCGAGGGGTGTCGATTCCCACAACAGGGGCTCCTGGCGTTCTGGGATCTTGACGACGAGTCCCGCATGGGTCCAGTTCTCCGACGGGTGGGGTTGCTGGTCGCGATCCAGGTAGAGCCCCTTGAACAGGACGATGTCCCCCGTCTGGAGTCGGTATTCCACGTCGTCGTAACTGACGGCGGCTTCCTCGGTCACGGGAAGCTCGACGGTGAAGGTCGACCCGCGGCCCTCTTCCGACTCGACCCGGATCGATCCGCCGTGCAGCTCGAGGAGCCGCCTGACAACGGAAAGCCCGATGCCGAGTGAGGGCTCTCCCAGGGTTCCTTCCCGGGCAGCGCCGCTTGCCCGCTCGAAGATGCGGGGCAGGAGGTCCCGGGGGATGCCGATTCCCCGGTCGCGGAACTGGACGAGGGCCTTCTTGCCGTCATCGCCTTCCTCCTGCACGAGATTCACCTGCACGTCACTGCCCGGCTGGGAGAACTTGACGGCATTGAGAACGAGCTGGCGGCAGATCTCCGCGAAGTGCACGGGGTGCAGCAGAACCGGCACGGGGTGGTTCGGCAGTGACATCTCCACGCGGATGGACTTCATGGCCGCCAGCTCCCGAAACTCCTTGCGCCTGCGATCCAGGAAGTCGGTCAGGTTCATAGGTTCCATGTCCTGGCGGTAAGTCTCCGCTTCGAGACGGGACGCCTCGAGGAGCCGGTCGATGAGGGTCAGGAGCCGCGCCGTCCTGTCGTGGATGTCGGGGTTCCACCCTTCCTTTCCTTTCTCCGTCAGTTGATGGATTCCCTGAATCGGTCCCCGCAGGTCCTCGGTCACGATGCGCAGCAGATCGTCTTTGTCCCGGGCGAGCTTTTCCATCGTCTCCATCTGGCTCTGGGCCGTCTGGGTCGCCTCGAGGATATCCCGGTTGATGAGGTTGAGAATCCGGTTCTTGTCGTTGAGTTCGCGCGTCTTCCGCCGGACTTCCCGCCTCAGCAGGTACCCGTTGACGAGAAGAGCGAGAAAGAGCAGCCCTGCTCCCCCGCCGATGAGCGCCTTCACCAGCCAGGGCGGGAACAGCCTTTTCTCCCGCAGACCCCACTTGTCCGAGAGTCTCGCAATATCTTCCCTTCCAATCTTCTGCAGGCCCGATTCGACGACATCGAGGGTCTCCCGGTTTCCCTTGCGAAACGCCGCCCGCAACTGGTGGGTGGCCAGGTCTGTGACGACGCGGAACTGCCCCCTGGCATCGTGTTTTGACAGGAAATAGAAGGCGACGGGGTAGTCGACAGCGAAGGCGACCAGCTCGTTTCGCAGGGCTCTCATGACCACGTCTTCGCTGTTCGGGTAGAGCTTCAGCCGCAGGAGGGGATAGTTGTACTGCATGTACTCGGCGGCGAAGTGGTCGCGGCTCACGCCGACGACGACGGGCGTGGCGGCCAGATCGGATAAGGAGTGAATGTCGAGCTTGTCCAGGACGAACAGCGACAGGGTGTCGTCGATAAACCCCGAGGAGAAGTCGAGATAGCCGCTGCGCGGCTCCGAATAGAAAAGGCCGGAGTGGAAATCGGCCTTCCCCCGGCGGACCGCCTCGATCGTCTCATCCAGATCGCCCAGCTGGAATGTGATCTCATGGCCGTTCCGGGCCGCCCAGAGCCGCCAGAACTCGATCAGGATCCCCTGCGGGGCGCCGTCCCTGTCGGCGAAGGAGAACGGGGGGGCGTTTCGCTGGGAGGCGATGATGAAGGGTTTCCGGTCCCTCGTTTCTGCACCGGTTGCCAGCCCGTCTGCGGGGGGCAGGGCAGGTTGGACGAGGACCACCGCCGCCGCCATCGCGAGGCAGAACGAAAAAAACCGGATCGATTTTCTGCTTGAGCGGTTCTCCCCCATGGAGGTCTCTCCCCACTGTCCGTGCCGTTTCGATTTTAACAGCCTCGCCATTCCCTGGCCATTAAAAAACGCAATCCCTGATTGATCATTTCAGCGTCTTTGACTATGCTGACATACGCAAACGGCACGTGGAAGGGAAGTTCATGAATCGATCCGTTGAAAAGATGATCGAGGAATTCAGGAACTACTGGAAACACTACGTCCTGCAGAGTCTCTTTGCCACGGCGGCCGTGTTCGTCGTCCTCTATTTCCTGAGCCTGCAGAACGCGGTGATCATCGCTTCCCTCGGGGCCTCGACGTTCATCGTGTTCGCCATGCCGGACAGCGTCACGGCAAAACCGCGAAATGTCATCGGCGGGCACCTCGTCGGGCTGTTCTGGGGATTCGTTTTCTCCATCGTCCCCCACGTCGACCTGATCGAATGCATCGGCTGCTACGCGCTGGCCGTCGGGCTGTCCATCTTCACCATGGTGGTCACCGACACCGAGCATCCCCCCGCGTCGGGGACCGCTCTCGGGGTGGTCATCACGGGCATATCGCCCGACGTGGTGACAGCCGTCGTTCTCGGGAGTGTCCTGCTCTCCCTGATCCACCGGTTCTTCAAACCGTACCTGCGGGACCTGACATAGAAGACAAGGGTTCAGAGTCCAGGGTAAAGGGTACAGGGAGAGAAAAAGAGTAGAGGAAGGAATCCGGGGCCGGCAAGTCGGGACGCGGCCGCAAGCCTCAAGCCGCAAGGCAAAGAAAAAAGGATCGGGAAAGATTTCTCCGATCCTTTGCTATTTCTGAAGCCTGATGCCGGGAGCCCGAAGCCGGCGCGCAGCGCGTCAGTGCGACTTGAAGAAGTCGTTGACCAGCGCTAGGTACTCCGTGAGCAGGACCTTGCTCACCACGAAGATGTGGCCCACGTTCTTTTCGATGAGGCGGTTCAGGCCGCCGCGGGACACGCCGATGTTCTTCCCGACCTCGCCCCACAGCTCGCAGGAGGTGCAGGAGCCCGTCGGGGCGATGGGGTCGCGGGTGCCCCGGTAGCAGAAGATGAGGACGCCCGCCTCGTCCAGGGCACCCATGCGCACCGGCTTGCCGTCGAGGGCCGGGACGGAGGAGGGCAGGCAGTAGGTGCCCTCGATCAGGGCGTTGCCCAGGAAGAACCGGCTGATCCACTCCCGGTGCGCCCGGGCGGGGAACTTCGTCCCGTGGGTGAGCCAGTAGAGGAAGGGCGCCGAGTCCTCGATGGCGCCGGGCCAGTAGGCGCGCCCGTAGAAACCCATCGAGACGTTGTACTGGACGCCGGGCTGGATCTCGTTCATCCCGGCCTCGATCAGGAAGGGCGGCACGTTCACCTCCCCGTAGAGCTCCTTCATGAGCAGGGGGTCGTACTGCTCGCGGATGAGCTTGCGCATGGGGCCGTGTCCGCTCTCCCCGTCGTCGAATTTCACGGGGGTGGCCATGACGGCGATCTTCCAGATGTCCATCGGCTCGCCCCGCGCCATGCACTCCTCGGCCCGCCTCGCGAGGTAGGGCAGCATAAGGGTGCCCGCCATGCAGTAGGCCATGATGTAAATGGCAGAGCCGGGGTGGCGCTTCTGGATGATGTCGAGGTAGGCGTCGGGGACGGTCTTGCCGTAGAAATCGAGGCCCAGCTCCGTCTCTCCCGGGCCCGGGTCCCCGTGGTCGACCATGTAGACCTCGTAGCCCTCGCGGTGCATTCCCTCGACGACGGACTTCCCCTGGGCCAGGTCGAAGATCTCGGGCTTGTTGATCATCGGCGTGGCCAGGTAGACGACCTTGCCGTTGGGCTCCTGCCCCTTCGGCAGGGGATAGTGGCGCAGGGTCACCGAGTGCAGCCGCGAGCCCTTGATCACCTCGTAGGGCAGGTAGCCGATCTTCCCCCCCATGAACCGGTCGGCGAATTCGCGGATGTCGAAGGCGTTGTACTTCCACAGGGCCTCGATGCGGGCGCGGCCCTCTTCCAGCCACGCCCCGAGGGACATCCCGTCGCTGCCGTCGGGATTTTTCTTCATGAAGGGCATGTCGTCGATGGGCTGCTCCGTGATGAGCACGACGAGAGACTTCAGGAGGTCCTTCATGGCCTTGAGGCGCGTGAGCCCCCGGGAGTTGTAGGAGAGCTCGAGCCACCGGAACTCCCTCATGCAGTTGCGAAGGAGCTGCTTGCCTTCCTCCGAGGTGGAAACGGCCAGCGCGACGCGCGGGTCGAATTTGCCGTTGCGCATGAAGCAGCCGCAGAGGTTGTAGAGCAGCCTCGCGTAGGTCTGGTAGATCCAGCTGTTCATCTCGGCGAAGGCGTCGGGGTTGCGCCCCGCCCTCGTTGCGATACGGGCCTGGGTCTTGATGGGGCCCGTCAGGGTGGACTCGATGAGGCTCGCCTGCCACCCCGCGATCGCGGCGAAGGGCCCGAAAAGGGAGGGCTGGCCGGCCATGGTTTTCAGGATCTCCCGGTAGAGGAAGAGGGACCGGACCTGTCCCCCCGCCAGCTTGCTCTTCCAGGGCACGGCGAACTTGTAGCCTTCCACGTTGTCCGCCGGCGTCGTGCCGACCAGGGAAAGAAGTTCCCGGGGGGAAATCCGCTCTGCACTCGCTTTCTTCATGGGCCCGCTCCTTGCCGGTCAGTGGATCCTGCGTTCAAGAGACGTTTCCCTGCCTCGGCAGCCGGGTCCCGGGCGCGGGGCGGACTGCCACTTTCCTTGACATGCAAAAGCCCGACCAGGCCGGCCCGATGGATCGGATTCGAGAGCGGCAGGGGCGGGCGATCCGGGGATCCCGATTCATTCCGCGGCGATGTGCAGGTGGACGATCCGGTTTCCGAGCACGGCCAACGCCTGGGGGGGGAAGAAATTCAGCCATCCCCAGCGCTCGCGGTGGTGCTCGAGGACGTTGCTCTCGCCGAGGACCTTCAGGCCGCAGCCCCAGGACTCCAGGGACCGGCAGTCGCTCAGGGCCCAGCGGAACTCGAGGCTGCCCCTGGCGATCCTCGAAAGGCAGGGGTCGTATTTCCCCATCCCGAGGGCGCAGGGCGCCAGCATCTCCAGGAAAATCTGCGCCCCGGGGAAGCGGTCACGCAGGCTCGCGAAGACGGTGCGGACTTCCTCCTCGGCAAAGTACATGAAGAGCCCCTCGGCGAGGATCAGGACGGGCTGCCGGCCCGCCTCAACGGCATCGAACGTGGCGGGGTCCGTCACGGAACCGGCGATGCAGCGGTATCGCTTCGTCTCGCGGAAAAAGAGCCTCCGCAGGGCGATGACCTCCGGCAGGTCGATTTCGATCCACTGGATGCTCCCGTTGTCGAGGCGGGAGAACCGCGTGCTCAGCCCGGCGCCCAGGTTGATCACGACGCCCCGGGGTTGCGCGGCGATGAAGGCCGCCGTCGCGTCGTCGAGCAGTTTCGTGCGGACGGCGATCCCGGTTTGCGTCATCCACGCCCCGTCGAACCTGGAGAAGTCATAGTCGAGGTTCTCGAAGATCTCCAGGGCGATCGGGTCCCGGATGATCGCATCGGGGCGGCGGGTCTCGACGGCGCGGGCCCACAGGGGGATCAGCAGGGTTTCGGAAACCCCGGTGAGCCGGACGGGTTCTTTCCAGAGCCGGTGAAGGATTGCCGGTTTCATGCTGATCGGTGCCGGGAGTCCGAAAACGGGTTGGGTCCGGGGTTGACCGCTGAACGGGTCCGACGGGTCGGACCGGCATCCACCGCAATCGGGCCTGGGGCCCTGTTGCGTCGCGTCCTGTCGCAGGTCGAAGGTCGGGATTCACATTCTATGTAGCATGATCCGCCGGTTCAGGCAAGGTGTCTCGGGGCAGGCAAAGGGCCCCCCGGAAACGCTCCGGGGGGCCTGGAGAGAGGCACGGGGCAGGGTGTTGCGCCGGTTACGTCTTTGGCGCCTTGGGCGCCATGATCACGGCTTCCCCATCCACGAGGAGGGTGCCGTCCTGGTTCACGCAGGTCGTCCGGAGCTTCACGCGGTTCTTCTCGGTGAGCTTCTCCTTGACCTCCACGCGGGCCGTCACGGTGTCGCCGATCCGCACGGGGGCCTTGAACTCCATGAACTGGCTCAGGTAGATGGTCCCGGGACCGGGGAGTTTCATGGCGAGGACCGCCGAGATGAATCCCGCCGAGAGCATCCCATGGGCGATCCGCCCCTTGAAATAGGTGTTTTTCGCATAGGCTTCGTTGACGTGGGCCGGGTTGAAGTCCCCCGTGATCCCGGCAAAGAGGTAGACGTCCGTCTCGGTGACGGTCTTGGCCATCTCCGCCGCATCGCCGACGTTCATCTCGTCCATCGTCTTCCCGATCATATTCTTCCTCCTTTTTTACGCCTTAAGCCCTTAGCCTTTAGCCCTGAGCCCGCAGCGAAGCTGCGTTCTAAAACCAGCTCTTGAAGATCCAGACGTTCTCTCGCAGATCCTTCACATCGTCCTTCAGCATCGACAGGAGGCTCATGTTCTGGATCGCCACGCCGCCCATGTAGGCGATGGCGTTGACGAACTGGATCTCGTCCTCCGTGAACTCTCGGGGGGTCGCACTGTAGAGGCGGAGCACGCCGATGACCTCGTCGCGCGACTTGATGGGAACGCTCAGGATCGTGACGATGCCCTCCTCCTTCTTTTCCCGGCGGTACTGGACGCCGGCGTCGGTGGAGGCGTCCTTCACCACCACGGGCTTTCCCTGCAGGGCCTGGGCAATGCTCTTCTCCGCCGAGATGGGGCCCTTGTTGAGATATTTTTCCGAGAGGCCGTAGCTCGCCGCGAGCCGCAGCGTCGCGCGGTTCTCGTCCAGCAGGCGGATCGTGGCCGCCTTGACGGAAAGGGCCCTGGCCACGTCTTCCGTGAGGGTCTGGAGAATCGTCTTGATGTCCGTGCTCGCCGTGATGCTGGCCGCCATGTCGAGGAAGATGCGCGTGGTGCTGCGCAGCTTTTCGATCAAGCAGGCCTTCTGGATCGCCATGCCGCCCTGTTCGGCGAGCACCGTGAGAAACTCGATCTCCATCTCGGTGAAATCCCGGATGTCGGCCGTGTAGAGCGTCAGGCACCCGATCACGTCGTCCTCCGACCGGACGGGGACGACCAGGATGGAGCCGATGCCCTCCTTGACCTTGGACTCCCGGTTCTGGACACGCTCGTCGTTCCGGGCGTCCCGGTAGTGGATGAACCCTTCCTTCTTCAGCAGCTTCACCGTCGGCGCCATCCGGCTCGGCGCGGCGTGCATGTAGCTCTTCGAGAGCCCCGTCTGCGCCGCGGCGATGTACTGGCCTTCCTCCTCGTCACTGGCCAGGAACAGGCAGGCCGCCTTGGCCTTCATCGTGTCGGCGGCCGACTTCACGATCATCTGCAGGAGCTTGTCCCGCTCGATCGTCGTTCCCAGGGCCCGGCCGACTTTGCTGATCGCCTTGATGTAATCCATGGTGTCTCTTCCTTTCTGGGGTTATTCCTCTTCGGCCGCAGCCTCGTCCTTTTTCTTTTTCGACGGTTTCTTCGCTTCCGCGGCGACCGGTTCCGGCGACTCGTCGCGCTCCGTGAGCCACCGGATGATCTTCGGGCCGAACTCCCGCTGGGTCTTGGAGCTCACGTAGATGCCGATGTGGCCCGTGTCGAGGCAGAGGTCCTCCTTGTCCGTGCTTCCGATCTTG
>MVQS01000098.1 GCA_002067855.1 Syntrophaceae bacterium PtaB.Bin038 | reverse complement strand
AGGGGAGCATCCTGGATGGGTTCAGAAGATGATGGGGCACGAGACGCTGCAGATGATCTACGAGAAGTATTACAGTTACATCAAGAACTACGAGAGGGACGAGGGGAGCGCCTTCATGGAGAGGGTCTATAACCCTGCGGCCGAGAAAAGCACCCCTGACAAGGTTGAGGCACCTGCGAAAGGGGACCCAAAAGGGACCCAAAAAGAAAGGGAGCTAGAACCTGTAATTCTAACTCCCTGATTTCAGTGGTTTCCCACCTGGTTGTCTGGTGCCGAAGCCGGGACTTGAACCCGGCCGGGCAATGGGGTCGGGCCGGGCAATGGGGTCGCGTCTTGTATTTCAGCATGCCTCTCGGTGAAAGCACCATCGGTTGAAATCCGATTAACCCTGGTAGCCGATTCACACCAGCCATGAACGGACGTTTCTGCTGAAGAACTCTTCCAGGGGGATTCCCGGGCCGCCGACGATCAGCGCCCGTGCCTCGGGGTATAGTGCCCGAAAGCGGGCTAGTCCCTCCGTCTTGCCGCCCCTGCCGCTTTTGACCTCGATGGCCCAGAGATCGTTTCCCCGGGCGATGACGAAATCGACCTCGTAATTTCCCTGCCGCCAGTAGGTCACGGTGTATTCAACCGCGTGGAGGTTGTTGCACAGGCAGGCGCCGACGGCATTCTCCACGAGCCTTCCCCACCACACCCCATCCTCAGTAGATTCCGCGAAGCTCCGTGTGGACAGGGCATTGACCAAGGCATTGTTCCAGAGAATGAGCTTGGGGATGCTGCCCCTTTTGCGCTGTCGACCGCGAGAGAAGATCTCCAGACCACTGGCCAGAAAGGCGGATTCGAGCAGTTTCAAGTAATGGGCAAGGGTGGTCGTGTTGCCGGCGTCATGAAGCTGACCCAGCATCTTGGAGTAGGACACCGCCTGGGCCGGCAGAGTGGCGGCGAGAGCGAAGAGGTGTCTCAGCAGGGCAGGCTTGGCAACCTTGCTCATCTGGAGAACGTCGCGGGCCACAACGGTCTCGATCAGGGAATCGGCGATGTAGCGTTTCCAGGCGTCCTCATTTTCCGTGAATGCAGCAGCCCCGGGGTAGCCGCCGTAATAGAGCCACTGCTGCAGGTTCCAGCCGAAGGCGTCGCGGCATTCGGCATAATCCCAGTGCGTGCAGCGGTGAAGGAAGAACCGGCCCGCAAGGCTTTCCGTCAGGCCCTCCTGCATCAGCAGGGCAGACGAGCCGACAATGAGTACGCGAATTTCGGGGCCCGGGGCGCGGCTGTCCCAGAGCAGCTTGAGGGTCTCGCTCCATCCTCGCACTTTCTGGAGTTCATCAAGAATCAGGAGTACCGGGGCGTTGGTTGTCTTGGCCTCGGCGACAGCCCGACGCCAGGAGGTCTCAACCCAGGCGGCATCGAGGGGCACGGGGCTGTCGGCTGTCGCATAGACGGTGGGGATCTTGATGGATTCTTGGATCTGGCGCGCAATGGTGGTCTTTCCCACCTGACGGGGCCCGATCAGGACGTGAATGACCGGCGTCGGTCGCGAAAGTGCTTCAAAAAGGACAGTTTTCAATGGGCGTTCGTATTTCATAAGTGGCATATATCATAAGCAAATATTAATATCAACAAATGTTACTCAGTCATTGAGTAAAATTACTCAATGACTGCTTGTTTGTTCCACGCGTAAATCCCAGTTTTGTGGGGCTCTGAAGGCGTGAAAGAAAGTGCGGCAGGGTGCCGGGAGGGGTGACATCGGAGAGGGGCAATAAAAAAGGCGCAACCCGGTCTGGATTGCGCCTTTTGAATTTTCATGGTGCCGAAGCCGGGATTTGAACCCGGACAGGCCTACGCCCACTAGACCCTGAACCTAGCGCGTCTACCAATTCCGCCACTTCGGCACGCGTTTCGAGAGGCCTAAATCTATAATGATCCCCGAAATCTTGTCAAGCAAAAACAGGCTTGATATAAAGGGCCTACGTGATATGGTACAGAGCTGGTCCGCCCGTGGGTGCGGCCGCGACAACGCATCGGGGAGGCGAGCGTCTTCATGGATGTTATCAGGGGCCTGGACCAAATCCCCCCGAGATATGAATGTTCCGTCGTGACCATCGGCAATTTCGACGGGATTCACCTGGCCCACCAGAGGCTCCTGCGGGAGGTTGCAGCAGAGGCCGCCCGGAGGAAGTGCAGCGGCGTGGTCCTCACCTTCGAGCCCCATCCCCAGAAGGTGCTGCACCCCGAGCGCAGGCCCTTCTACCTCCTGACGACGCTCGAGGAAAAGCTGAAGCTGATCGGGGGCCTCGGGATCGACGCCGTCATCCTCATCGAGTTCACCCCGGAGTTCGCCCGGACCACGGCCGACGTGTTCGTCCGGGAGATCCTGTGGGAGAGGCTCCGACTCGTCAAGCTCCTGATCGGTCACGACACGGCCTTCGGCAACCGCAAGACGGGCAACGAGAGCTTCCTGCGCAGCATGGGGAAGGAGCTGGGGTTCGACGTGGAGGCCATCGAGGGGGTGCAGGTCGAAGGCGTGCTGGTCAGCAGCACCAGCGTCCGACACGCCCTCCTGGAGGGGGACGTGCGCAGGGCCATGAAGCTTCTGGGCCGGCCGTACAACCTCAGCGGCACCGTCGTGAAGGGGTACCGGCGGGGCTCCGAGATCGGGGTCCCCACGGCCAACATCGCCTCGGAGAAGGAACTCATCCCGGCCCAGGGGGTCTACGCCGTCACGGCCCGGATGGAGGGCAGGCGGCATCCCGGCGTGCTGAACATCGGTTACAGCCCCACCTTCGGCGACAACCGGCTGACCGTGGAGGTGCACCTGCTGGATTTCCCGCGGGAGGAGCTCTACGGAAAGCCGATCGAGGTGTTCTTCATCGACCGCATCCGCGACGAGGTGAAGTTCGAAAGTCCTAAGGAACTGGTCCGGCAGATCGAAAGAGATATCGAGAGGGCCCGGGAGCTCTTGAAACCACATCTCGGGGCGGCCTGACGCACACCCCGCCCCATGGAGTGCCTCGCATGTTCATCAAGATCTGGGGCGCAAGGGGGTCCATCCCCGTCTGCGGCCAGGAGTACATCCGCTACGGCGGCGACACCACCTGTGTCGAGATCCGCTCGAAGAACGGCCGCGTGATCATCGTGGATTCCGGCACCGGGATCCGGAGGCTGGGCAAGTCGCTCCTGGCCGAGGGCATCACCGAGTACGACCTGATCTTCACCCACGCCCACTGGGACCACGTCATGGGCTTCCCCTTCTTCCGGCCCCTCTACTCCGGCAAGACCGTCCTGCGCGTGCACGGGTGTCCCTTCGCCGAGGAGTTCGTGCGGACCATGCTGGCCCGGATGATGTCCCCGCCCAACTTCCCGGTCAACTACGGGGACCTGAAGGCGCACATCCTGTATTCCGAGGGGTGTCCCGAACGGTTCGAGATCGACTCGATCGCGATCCACCCCATCGACGTCAGCCACCCCGGCGGGGGCAAGGGCTATGCGTTCGTCGAGGACGGCAAGCGGTTCGTCTTCCTGACGGACCACGAACTGGGCTTCTCCCACCCCGGCGGCCTCGCCTACGAGGACTACCTGAGGTTCTGCGCCGGCGCCGACCTGCTCGTGCACGATGCCGAATTCACCGGCGAGGAATACGGCAGGCACCAAAGCTGGGGGCACTCCTCCTACCTCGACGCCCTGAGCCTGGCCATGGACGCCGGGGTCGGGCAGTTCGCCCTGTTCCACATCAACCAGGACCGGACCGACCGGGCCATGGACAAGGTCGTGGAGCACTGCCGCCGCATCGTCCGGGACGCAAACCGGCAGGTGGGGATCCTGGGGGCCTGCTGCGACATGACCTTCAAGCTCTAGCGGTCCGGCGTTTGGGGCGCATGCTTCTGACCGGTGAAGGTAAGAAGGTGAGAGGGTAAGAACGTCGGATGATCCGTCAGCCAAAGTAAGGCGTTCCGCTTCTCCGAACTTCTCGCCTTCATACCCTCTTACCCTCTGTCTGAAAGGGCGCCTTGCATCTGGGCCCTTTAACCGCCCTTGAAGAACCTCACCCCTGGTGCACAGTGAAGATAAAGAACCTGCATCCCTGGGACGTGGACTACGGGACGGCGGCGGCCATCCAGGAGGAGCTGCGCGGACGGCTGGTCCTGGAAGACAGGCTGCCCCGGGACATCCGGACCGTGGCGGGGGCCGACATCTCGTGCGCGAAGGGCGACGACCGGGTCTTCGCGGCCGTCGTGCTCCTGGACGCCGAAAGCCTGGACGTCCTGGAAGAGGCCACGCACTGCGGAAGGACCCCCTTTCCCTACATCCCCGGCCTTCTGTCCTTCCGCGAGGGCCCGGCCTTGCTTCGGGCCTTCGCGAAGCTGCGGGGGCGGCCGGACGTGGCCCTCTTCGACGGACAGGGCATTGCCCACCCCCGGGGCTTCGGCCTGGCGGCCCACCTGGGGCTCATCCTGGACGTGCCGGCCGTGGGGTGCGCCAAGACGCGGCTGACGGGCTCGTTCGAGGAGCCCGGCGCGGGTCGGGGGCAGAGCGCGCCGCTGGTGCACGACGGCAGGGTGATCGGCTCCGTCGTGCGGACGAAGGACCGCGTCAAGCCGGTCTTCGTCTCCCCCGGCCACCGGGTCGGCCACGAGCGGGCGGTGGAGATCGTCCTTCGGTGCTCGCGTCGCTACCGCATCCCGGAGCCCATCCGGCGCGCGCACATCCTGGTGAACAAGATCAGACGAGAGGCGACAGGCGACAGGTGACAGGAGGGAATGGCACGGGCGGGTTCGTTCTTGCCTCAAGCCCGGAGCCCCATGCCTGATGCCTAGTTCCTGGAGAAGTAGGCGTCGCAGAACCGGCTTTCGGCCCGGCTCTTCGTGTTGTGGGCGTTGATGAAGAACGTGACGCCCACGACCTCGGGAGGCTCGCCGCCGTTGATGTCCTTGAAGAGCCTGCGGTAGTCCTCGTAGATGTTGCGCTTCTCCGCTATCCACTGGCCGAGCCTGTCGGTCTTGTTCCGCAGCACGACGTAGCGGACCCGGCCCGCCAGGGGGTGGGCGCTGCGGCCCGTCGTCCCCTTGGGGCACTCCGTGTCCCAGACGTAGCCCAGCAGGGGGGCCGTCAGGGCGTGGGGGAATCCCGTGGGGGTGAAGACGACGTAGATCTGGGCGGCCTGGTCGTCCGCGGCGCGCCGGCGGATGTCGGCCCCGTCGGGCAGCCGGCTGGCGGCCCATTTCCAGTTCAGATAGGGGTACTCCTTCGGGTTGACCTTCATGTTGCGGCTGATGCCGAAGGAGGACTCCCCGTCGCTTGTCAGGTGAAGGCAGTAGTTTCCCGGCCGGACCGACGCCTGGGCCTCCCCCCACCCGAAGGACGTGCGTTTCCCGGCAGGATCGATCCCCGTCCGCTCCAGCCTCTCGATCGAGAGGTTCGGCCTTCCGTGGCGTAGCTCGAGGTTCCAGCCCGGAGGGACCCCGTTCTCCAGGGCGGTCGAGGAAAAGGCGGTGATGGGGATTCGTTCGCCGGCCGTTTCGGCCTTCGCCTCGCAGGGCGGCAGGAGGAGCATGGCGGCGAGGGCCATCAGGGAGAGGCGTCGGATGGGCTTCAACCGGTCACCCCGCCTTGCCGCTGTAGTAGGCCATGACTTCCGTTCTCGTCAGCACGGCCCTGACGTCGCCGACCTCTTTTTCGATGTTTTCCCTGCCCCCCTCTTCGCGGTCGATGAGGGCGATCACCCGCCTGACGATCAGCCCCGCCTCGCGGGCCGCCTCGATGGCCGAGAGCGTGGAGCCGCCGGTGGTGATGACGTCGTCGAGGATGACGACGCCCTCGCCCGCCTTGACGGTTCCCTCGATCCGGCTCTTCGTCCCGTGGTCCTTCGTTTCCTTGCGCACGATGAAGGACTTGACGGGCTTGCCGCGCTGGAAGGAGATGACCGACAGCGCGTTGGCCATCGGGTCGGCCCCCAGCGTGAGCCCGCCCGCCGCCGTCACGTCGAGATCCTCGATCATGTCGAAGAGGAGGTTGCCGATGAGGTTCATCCCCTCCGGGTCCAGCGTCGTGGGCTTGCAGTTGAAGTAGTAGTTGCTCTTCCTGCCCGAGGCCAGGGTGAAGGGAGGGTTGTCGCTGTACTTGAAAGACTTCTCCAGGATGATCCCGGCGAGCCTCTCCTTCATCGCTGCGTGGTCCATCGAATGCTCCTGCGTTTCCGCCTTTCGCACCGGCGGGCGGTTTTCCGTCCGTCACGGTCCGGCGGAGTATACATCAAAAGCGGGCGTAAGGCAAAAGACATGTGGCTTTGGGTTGAAGGAACGGACATTTCTTCCCCGGCACTTGGCCGTGTGCATACGGCTGAAAGCCGGGAAAGACAAGATCGCCTTCCGCCTTACGCCTTCCGCCTTCCGCCGGTTATTGCCTCAATCACCTGCACGGCCTCGACCCCGTCGCGGGCGTAGGCGGCGCCGATGGAGTCCGCGTAGGCCCGGGTGACCACGGCGCCGCCGACGAGGAAGGGGCACGACAGGCCCCGCCTGCGGGCCAGATCGATGACCTCTTTCATGCGGGTCATGGTGGTCGTCATGAGGGCCGAGAGCCCGACCACCTGCGGCCGGTGCTTCTCGATCGCCCGGACGATCCGCTCGGAGGCCACGTCCTTGCCCAGGTCGACGACCCGGTAGCCGTGGTTGCGGAGCAAGAGGGCGACGATGTTCTTCCCGATGTCGTGGATGTCCCCCTTGACCGTGGCGATGAGGATCGTCCCCCGCCCGGCGCCCTCCTTCGACGCTTGCTTCAGGAAGGGCTCGAGGGCCTCCATGCCGATCTTCATCGTCTCGCCGCTCGCGATGAGCTGCGGCAGGAAGTACTCCTTGCGGCCGAAGCGTTCGCCCACCTCGACGATGGCCGGGATCATGACCTCCCGGGCGAGCGCCGCGGCGTCGACCCCCGCCTTCAGGGACTCGGCGACGAGGCCGCCCACGGCCTCCCGGTTGCCCTCGAGGACCGCCTCGCGGAGCCTCTGCTCCGGCGGGAGGGCCTCTGCGGGCGCGCGTTTCGCAGCCCCGCCCGGTTTGGCGCAGAGGGCGATCCAGCCCGCCGCGTCCCGGTCCCTGCCCCCGAGGACGTCGGCGGCCTTCTTGACGAACATGAGCTCTTCGCTTGCCGGGTTGGCGATGGCCGCCGTGAGGCCCGACGCCGAGGCCATGGCCAGAAAGGCCGCGTTGATCCACCTGCGCTCCGGCAGGCCGAAGGAGACGTTCGAGAGGCCCACCACCGTGCGGGCCCCGAAGGTCTCCGCCGCCCAGCGGACGGTGAGGAGGGTTTCCCGCGGGGCGTTCGGGTTCGAGGCGGCCGTCATGACGATGCCGTCGACGAGGAAATCCTCGCGCGTGAACCCGTGTCTGCGGGCCTCGCGCTCGACGGCGCGCACCACGTCGGTGCGCTTCCCGGCCGTCTCGGGGATGCCCCTGTCGGTGAGCGGAAGCAGGATGAACATGGCCCCGTACTTCGCCGCGACGGGCAGCAGCCTCCTGAGCTTTTCCGTCTCCCCCGAGATGGAATTGATGAGCGCCCGGCCCGGGTAGACGCGAAGGGCCCGCTCGATGGGCTCCGGCTTCGCCGAGTCGATGACGAGGGGCAGATCGGTCGCGGCCGCCAGCGTCATCACGACGTCGTGCATGGTCTGTTCCTGGTCGATGCCGGGGACCCCGACGTTGACGTCCAGCAGGTCGGCGCCGGCCGCCTCCTGGTCCCGGGCCATCTGCCGCACGAGCGCCGTCTTGCCTTCCCGGAGCTCCTCCTGGAGGGCCTTCTTGCCCGTCGGGTTGATCCCCTCGCCGATGACGGCAAGCGGCCTGCCGGGCTCGAAGACGACCGTCCTGCGGGCGGAACTGAGCGCTGCGAGCGACTTGCGCAGGGGGACGGGCGCCTTCTTCCGCGACACGGCCTTTCTCAGGGCCGCCACGTGCCGCGGCGTCGTCCCGCAGCATCCGCCCAGGATGCCCGCCCCGGCCGCCACGAGGGCGCCGGCCCGTCGGGCGAACTCGGCGGCGTCCATGTCGTAGACCGTGTCGCCGCCCGCCGAGCGGGGCAGCCCGGCATTGGGCTTCGCGACGAGCGGCACCTTCGCGTACGGCCGCATCGCCCCGATGAAGCGCGCCATGTCGTCGGGCCCCGTGGAGCAATTGCAGCCCACGGCCCCGGCGCCCAAGGCCTGCAGGGTGACGAGCGCCGTAAGGGGGTCCGTGCCGTTGAGCGTCCGGCCGTCGCGCTCGAAGGTCATGGTGACCAGCGTGAACAGCCCGCAGGTCTCCTTCACGGCGATCAGCGCTGCGCGGGCCTCCTGGATGTCCATCATCGTCTCGATGACGAACCCGTCGACGCCGCCCTCGAGCAGCCCCCGGACCTGCTCCCGGAAGACCGAGACGGCCTCCTCGAAGTCGAGCTCGCCGAAGGGCCGGATGAAGCGGCCCGTGGGGCCGATGTCGCCCAGGACGAGCGCCTTTCCCCGGACGGCCTTTCTCGCGACGAGCGCCAGGCTCCGGTTCACGGCCGGGACGTCATGCACGCCGTACTCGCCGAGCTTGAGACGGTTTGCCCCGAAGGTGCAGGTGTAGACCGCGTCGGAGCCCGCCCCGGCGTAATCGGCGTGCACGCCCTCGATCACCCCGGGGTTCTCGATGCACCACAGCTCCGGGCAGACCCCGGGGGGCATCCCCCGCTTCTGCAGTTCCGTGCCCGTGGCCCCGTCGAGGATCAGGGGCCTTCTCTTCAGGGTGTCCAGGAATTTCCGCCGTCCCTTCTCCATGTTGGTTTCCTCATGCGATCGTTTCGATCCCCGCCGCGGCCGTGACCGATTTCTCAGGGACGAGGATGTACCGCTCCGTCAGCTCGACGCCGAGACGCCCGAGCTCGAGCAGCTCGTAAAAGAGTTTCTGGTTTTCCAGCGCCAGGTCCCCGTAGCCGCAGGAAAAGCGGCTCCTCGTCAGCCGCCGCCCCTCGCGCCGCAGCTGACGCCCGAAGAAGGTCTCCATCCAGTCCAGGGCTGCGTCGACCATCTCGCTGGCCGCGGCGTCGAGGACGACGGCCCTCGTCAGGTTGTTCTCCGCCGTGTCGCGGCGGATGGCCTCGATCACGGCGGGTCCGGCCGTGGCCCCCAGGAGGATGACCTCCCGCGAGTCCTTGAGCAGCGCGGCCAGCCGGGTGCTCTCCAGGATGCGGTCGCCGGGGAGTCGGATCTGCCGGGAGTCCTTCGAGAGGATGGGAAGCCGCCGGGCGGCGCCTTTCAGGGTGATGAGCGCCCGTGCCTGCTCGATCCGGTCGCCCAGGGTCCTCGCCTCGTCGGGCCGGACCTGCGTGAGTCCCTTCCGGTACCCCAGCCTGCGGTAGATCGCCTTGAGCGGCGGCTCGATCGTGATCCGTTCGAAGGTGATCAGCCGGTCCATATCCACAGGGTCCAGGGTGCGGGGACGGGAGGGGG
>MVQS01000097.1 GCA_002067855.1 Syntrophaceae bacterium PtaB.Bin038 | reverse complement strand
TTCCCGGTAGCCCTTGAAGATCCCCCGGATGTGCCCGCAGGCCGAGGTGGGCACGGCGATGAAGTCGGGGACGCGGCCCTCGAGCTGCTCGTACATCTCGAAGGCCTCGAGCTTGTAGCCCTCTGTGCGGACCGGGCCGTTTCCCGACACGACGCGGAGGTTGAGTCCCGCCGCAAGCCCCAGGACCTCCCGCTTCATCACGGAGTAATCGGGGGCGGCGACCCTCACGACCGCGGCCCCGTGGATGTCCATGGCGCGGATCTTTTCCGGCGGTGCGTAGCGGGGGACGAAGACAACGGCCCGAATCCCCGCATGCGCCGCGTAGGCTGCGATCGAGTTCCCCATGTTGCCCGTGGAGATCGTGGCCGTGACGGGCTCCCCCATCTGCCGGGCCATGGCGATCGTGGTGAGCGAGCCCCGGTCCTTGAAGCTCCACGTGGGGTTCATGGTCTCGTTTTTCAAGAGAAGCCGGCCGATCCCGGTGTGACCCTCAAGGGCCCTGCCCGCCGGCAGAAGCGGCGTGCCGCCTTCGCCGAGGCTCAACTCCCCGTCGATCTCTACGGGGAGGAAATCGGCGAATCGCTCCCAGAGGTGCCGGCCCGATCTCACCCGGGCGGCGGCCAACCCGCCGAGGGAAACCTCCAGGGACTCCCCGTTTCCGGCGAACTCCTCGATGCGCTCGAAGGGGAAGATCTGGCCGGAGATGGTGGACAGGAGCCTTTTCACGTCTCGATCCGCAGCCCGGGGCCCGGGAAAGAAAAACGGCGGGCAACACCCGATCGCCGCCGTTTTGTGTTCTGGCGGAGAGAGGGGGATTCGAACCCCCGGTGCACCTTTAAGGGGCGCACACACGATTTCCAGTCGTGCCCATTCGGCCTCTCTGGCATCTCTCCGAAATGTCCCTTATCAGCGAAGAGGGGCCCCCGTTGGGAGCCCTCCTTGCAATGGGCGTCTCTTACCAGTTTAGCCGCCGTTTGTCCATACCCTTCTTGCAGGGCAAAATGCGAAGCAAATCAGGGAAGAGGAAATGCCGAAACGGGCGTCGGCGGGGGGCAGGGAAAAACCGGCGCTAGCCGGGAAAAGGGCATAAAAATGGCGGAGAGAGGGGGATTCGAACCCCCGTGAGAGCTGTTAGGCCCTCAAACCGATTTCGAGTCGGTCCCGTTATGACCACTTCGGTATCTCTCCGCGCCTATGGACGATTCATAATCGTTTTTCGCGGAAAAATCTACTCAAAACTTCAGCGCATTCCGTCGCCAGGACCCCGCCTGCGACCTCCACCCGGTGGTTGAGGCGGCCATCCTCCAGCACCCGGTAGAGGGAAACGGCGGCACCCCCTTTCGGGTCCGCCGCCCCGAAGACGAGCCGTGAAATGCGGGCGTGGACGAGGGCCCCCGCGCACATGAGGCAGGGCTCGATCGTCACGTAGAGCGTCGTGCCCGCAAGGCGGTAGTTGCCCTCGACCGCCGCGGCCTTGCGCAGGGCGAGGATCTCGGCATGGGCCGAGGGGTCACGGAGCCCCACGGGAGCGTTGTGGGCCGAGGCGATGACCTCCCCGCCCCGGACGACGACGGCGCCCACGGGGACCTCGCCCGCCTCCATGGCCTCCTGAGCCTCGTCGAGGGCAAGCCTCATGAATTGCTCGTCCCGATCCATGGCACTCCCCAGCCTCTGTCCGTGTTGGCAGCAAACTTGCTTTCTTTCAATCTGTCGACTATAACGGGTTCTCCGGCGGGTGTGCCCTCATGGTATCCAAGAAAGCCCTGGTCCGATTCGTCCTCGCGTCCTTCGCCTTCCACGCGGCCTTGCTGGCTCTCGCGGGCCTCCTGATCTCGTCCGGCTCCCCCCTTCCCTTCGAGAGCTACACCGTGCGGCTGGCCGACGCACCGCAAAACGCGCCCGACGACAGCCGAAAGGCGGTGATCAAAAAGGACCTGCCCCTCGACAGACCCCACCGGGAGCCCGCTCCCGGCCCCGAGGAAACCGTCGATCTCGGGAGTAACTCCGGGAAGTACCGCTCCTATCTTCGAGACCTGCGACAGAGGATCGAAGCCCTCTGGGCATACCCCCCGGATGCCTTTTCGCGCAACGAGACGGGCACGGCGGTGGTCCGCTTCTCCATCCAGCACGACGGTTCCCTGGTCTCGACGGGCATTGTCTCGTCATCGGGGTCGGAGTCGCTCGATCGCGGTGCTCTCGCCGTCGTTGAGGCCGCAGCGCCCTACGCGCCCTTCCCCGACACCTTCAACCTCGCCACGCTGCACATCGTGGCCACATTCGAGTACGAACTGGACTGACATTCCATCGCGGAACCGGAAGTTGAAACGTTGTGAAACCGGGAACCGTGGAGAGTCCGAAAGCAACGCTCCGCTCTCGCGTCGCCGAACTTTCTTCCTTCCCTGCTTCCTGACCTCCATCTTTTCAAGGGGTCCCGCACCTGGATATTTTTGAAAAGTCCTGTTACAAGAGGCCCCATGGACGACCCCAACATCACCTACGCCCGCGAGATCGTCGCGAAGGACCCCATGGCCTCCTTCCTGGGGATCCGGCTCGAGGAGGTGCGGCGGGCCTATGCACGCCTGTCCGTCGAGGTCAGGCCCGAGTACCTCAATGCCCATGATCGGGCCCATGGGATGATCCTGTCTTCGATGATCGACCAGGCGGCCGCCGTGGCCGCCAACTCCATGGAGGACGACGTCCTTCTCGTGGAGCTGAAGATCAACTACCTCGCCGCCGCCGTCCCCGGGGAGCGAATCACGGCCGAGGCCCGGCCCGTCGACATCAAGAAGTCCCTGAGCCTCTGGACCGTCGACGTCCGCGGCGCATCGGGCACGCTCGTCGCCACGGGGCATGCCCTGGGCTATCACCGTATCCGCAACAAGAGGGAAGGGAAGAAAGGCGGAAGGTAGCAAGAGCGGAAAGACAAAACTTTTTCTCTTATCCGCTCATCCGCGCTTCATATCTTCCTGGCTTCCCTCTTTGTCCGCGCCTCCGCTCTTCTGCTCTTCCGCTCTTCCTTCCTTTTCCACCACGCAGTAGAATCCCGTGCCGCGCATGGGCGGCCCGAAGCACCGGTTGTCGGAAAGGCAGGTCGCCTTCCTGCGGTCGCCGCTCCTCCAGCGGTTGACAAGACCGGGCTCCCGGATGAAGGGTCGGCTCATGGAAACAAAATCCGCAACGCCCTCCTTCACGAGTGCCTCGGCGACCTCGAACGACCGGATTCCGCCCACGAGAATCAGGGGAATCTTCAGCTTCGCCTTCAGGGCCCTCGCGGCCTCGCGGAAGTAGGCCTCCTGCTCGACGGAGTCGATTTTGGCGCGCGAGGGGCTCAGCCTGCCCGACAGCAGGGTCCCGCCGGAAAGTTCGATGGCATCGGCGCCGGCCGCGGCGATGAGGAGCGCCGCCTCCAGCGATTCCTCCCGTGAGAGGCCGCCTTCGAGGCAATCCTCGGAATTCAATTTCACCAGAACGGGGAACTTCCCGCCCACGGCACTTCTCACGGAGGAGAGGATCTCCCCGATGATGCGGGCCCTGTTTTCGATGCGGCCCCCGTATCGGTCGGTCCTGCGGTTGAACCAGGGGGAGAGAAACTGGTTGAGGAGGTACCCGTGGGCTGCGTGAATCTGGACCCCGTCGAAGCCGGCCTTCTTCGCCCGCCGGGCCGCCTCACCGTAGGCCTCCACGGTGTCGGCAATGTCGGCCGGCGTCATCTCGCGCCGGCGGGTCTTTTCGGGACCGCCGTCGAGCGACGGGGCGAAGGCCGGCAGCCCCGTCAGCTGCGTCCCTGCGAGGACCCCCCCGTGGGCGAGCTGCATCGCGATCCGGCCGCCCTCGCCGTGTACGGCCTGCGCCATCCGGGCCAGTCCCGGGATGTGCTCGTCCCGGTCCACGCCCAACTGCCCCCTTACGGCAAACCCCTCGGGCCTGACATAGGCGTGGCTCGAGATGATGAGGCCCACGCCCCCTGCGGCAAGCTCGCCCATGAGCCGGACCAGGTCCTCCGTGCAGCCCCCGTCGGGCGCCGCAAGGCCTTCCCAGGTGGCGGAGCGGACGAACCGGTTCGGAAGCTCCAGGGAGCCGATCTTCGCGGGTTGAAAAAGAACGGATTCACTCATTCGTCCGCCTCCTGTCCCTGAAGAGGGATCTCCTGTTGACAAGGCCGCTTTCCCCCGATATGGGGAAAAGGCGCCTGCCTGAGCGTTTCACATGGATCACTCCTATCCCATCGGGGGGCGGCCGTCAAGGAGAGCGCAACGGAGACCACAGCACGCACGGAGGGAGCGGCATGGATTTTCAGAACATCGCGTATGAAGAAGCGGACAGCGTGGGGATCATCACACTCAATCGCCCGTCGAGGCAGAACGCCCTCTCCATCGCCCTGCTCGAGGAGATGAACCGGTGCCTCGCGGCAATCGCGGAGAGCCGCAGGGTGAAGATGATCCTCGTCAGGGCCGCGGGCAAAAACTTCTGCGCCGGCCACGACCTCGGCGACCTGGCGGGCAAGGGGATCGACGTTCACAACCGGATGTTTTCCATCTGCGCGGAAATGATGCTGCGGCTCCAGCGGATGCCCCAGCCGGTGATCGCCCAGGTCCACGGGATCGCCACGGCGGCGGGGTGCCAGCTCGTGGCGGCCTGCGATCTCGCCGTGGCCGAGGAGGGGGCCCGTTTCGGCACCCCCGGCGTCAACCTCGGCGTGTTCTGCTCCTCGCCCGCCGTGGCCATCGTACGCTCCGTGGGCCGCAAGAGGGCTCTGGAAATGCTCTTCACGGCGAGGCTCATCAGCGCCCGCGAGGCCCTGGAGTGGGGCCTCGTCAACCGGGTCGTCCCATTGGACCGGCTCGAGGCGGAGACGATGGATCTGGCCCGGCACATCGCGAAGGCGAGCCTCTCGTGTCTCGCCATCGGCAAGCAGGCGTTTTACTCCCAGGTCAATCTGCCCGACCCGGCCGCCTATGACCTGGCCTCGAACGTCATCGTGAACAACTTCTTCACCGAGGACGGGCGGGAGGGGGTGGCGGCGTTTTTGGAGAAGCGCAAGCCCGTCTGGAAAAATCGCTGAAGACGCGGTCCATGGTGAGAAAAAGGCGCCGGGGATTGGATTGCGCCGCGTGCGGCGAAGGGGTTGTGCGGATGTCGGGTACGGCGAGAATCAAGAACCGCAACGCCAAGGTGGATCGGGCCCGGAAGGCGCTGGGCATCGGCAGGGAAGCGACGGCCGAGGATGCGCGGAAACGCTATCGCGAACTCGCCAAGCAGTGGCACCCCGACGTCAACCCCGGAAAGGACGCCCACGCACGGATGCAGGAGCTCAACGACGCGTATGCCCTTTTGATGAAGGAGGAGTTCGGCGTGCTCGACCCGTGGGACGCAAACGACCGGTGGTGGTGGAGGCAATACGGCAACGACCCCATCTGGGGGAACCATTTCCCTGAAGATGAACAGCGGGGGGCTCCCCGAAGGAGGCGGAAAAACAGGTTCGCAGACAAGTAGGAAACGCCTGCCCTACGCCGGCCGTTTCGTCGAGTCGATGTATTCCACGATCTTCTCGCCGAGCCTCTTGACGGTATGCTCGAAGCGGTCCTCGTCGGTCTCGAGCAGCGTGAGGCGGAAGCCCAGCAGCGGCGTGAAGAAGGACGTCAGCGGCACGACGCAGATGCCCGTCGAGCCCAGCAGGTAGTAAACGAAGCGCTTGTCGAGCTCGATGTTGTCCGCGGTGATCTTCTCGATGTAGTGCTTGATGCCGTCGTGCTCGATGGGGAGGGTCTGCCTGTTGTTCAGCACGGCCTCGTTGAAGACGACGGTCATGTAGAAGGCGCCGTCGGTGCGGTTGACGACGATGTAGGGCACGTTCTTCAAGATGTTGAAGGCCATGTTGGAGAGCTTCTCGTAGCGGCGGATCCGCGTGTTGAGATACTTCTCGTACTCGGGATGCGTCATGACCTTCGGGATCGACATCTGGGGAAGCGTCGTCGAGCAGACCTCGGACATCTTCTGCTGCAGGATGGCGCTGGTGTAGCGCTGGAACGTCTCGTCCTTGTCGGCGTTGTAGAATTCGATCCATCCGCAGCGCGCGCCGGGCCAGGGGAACTCCTTCGAGATGCCCTTCATGCTCATGGCCGGGACGTCCTCGACGATGTCGGAGAGCGGCACGGCGATCTTCCCGTTGTAGACCATGTTGATGTAGGTCTCGTCGAAGACGAGGAACAGGTCGTTCTCCCTGGCGATGCGGACGATCCGCTTGAGCGTCTCCTCGTGGTAGACGAAGCCCGTGGGGTTGTCGGGGTTGATGACGAGAATCCCCACGATGGCCTTGTGGTTTTTCACCTTCATCTCCAGCTCGTTCATGTCCGGGTGCCACTTGTGGTAGGGGTTCATCCGGTACGTGTTGGGCGGAAACGAGGCGTGAAGGACCTCGGCCAGAAAATGGGTCGAGTAGGTCGGCTCCGGGAGGATGACCCGGGCGTCCACCCGGATCGCGCTGTAGCACCGGGCGATGGCGTCGCCGAGCCCGTTGAAGAAAAGGATGTCGTCGGGGGTGATCTGCGTCTTGCCGCGCCGGTTCACCCGGTTGGCCAGAAACTCCCGCGTCTCGTCCATCCCCTGCGTGGGGGAGTAGCCGAACGACTTGTTGTCCCGGATGATCTCGACGAGGACTTCCTTCATCCACTCCGGGATCTGCTCGCCCTTCTGGACGGGGTCCCCGATGTTTTCCCAGACCACCTCCATGCCGCAGGCCTTGAGACGGTTCGCCACGCCGACGATGTTTCGGATCTCGTAGGTAAGCCCGTTGCCCCTCTTGGCGATGTCGAATCTCATGAGGCTCCTCTCCCGGCGCGACCAGGCGCCCGCCTGAAGAAACGGCCCGTGACGAATCCGTTCCGCCGGGTCGACCGCGAAAACGGCAGAAAAAACAGCCGCAACTTCAAGGAAACGATAGAATATTGCGTACGTTTATTACAATTAGCGGGAAATTTCTACTTAATTTTTCATCCCCCCTCGCATAAGGGGGAGAACAGGACCCGGCCCGATGCGCCGCGCCGTCGGGCTCGAGGGCCGGGGACGACATCCGGGTTGAAATCTCGCGGTGATTGGTGTAGTCTCAACGTGCAGTTTCGCAAGCGGGCACGAATCATTTCATCGAGTGACGGGCCGGGGTTCCCGGGCGTCCGCGATTCGGAACAACCCTCAGACACATGGCGGTTATGGCTGCGGAGCGCGTTCAGGCAAGCCCGAAGTCCTCCCTGTCCCTTTACGCGGCCCCCGCCGGCCTCCGCGCCGGCGTCGGTACCGGGGGGCGGCCCGCTGCGGGCCCGCCCCGTGACCCCTCCCTCCCTCATCGCCCCCTCATTACGCCCCGGCCGACCCACAGGAGCTCCCCATGAAACGGACCCCGCTGTACGAGCGGCACCTTGCCCTGGGTGCGACCATGACCGAGTTCGGCGGATGGGCCATGCCCGTCCAGTACTCGAGTGTCATCGAGGAGCACCGGAATACGAGAACGCTGGCCGGCCTGTTCGACGTCTGCCACATGGGGGAGATCGAGGTCCGGGGTCCCCAGGCGCTCGAGCTGCTCCAGTGGGTGATGAGCCGCAACCTCGCCGGGCAGCGGATCGGGGAGATGAAACTGTCGGCCATCACCAATGAAAAGGGCGGGATCATCGACGACGTGACCGTCTACAAAAGGGCCGAGGAGCATTACATGGTTGTAACCAACGCGGCGACCCGGGAGGGGGACCTGGCCTGGATCCTCAAGGCGAAAAACGCCAGGGGGCTCGACGGGGCCGACGTAACGGACCTCTCCGACACGATCGGAAAGGTCGACATCCAGGGTCCCCTTGCGCAGAAGATCCTCGCGGAAATCGTCGAGGGCGACCTGGAGGCCTTGCGCTTCTATCACGCCATGGATACCCGCGTGGCCGGGATGCCAGCGCTGGTCTCGCGCAGCGGCTACACGGGCGAGGACGGGTTCGAGGTGTACACGGAGGCGGGCCGGATCGGCGAGATCTGGGACCTGCTGATGAGCATCGGGGATGCACACGGACTGAAGCCGGCGGGGCTGGGGGCCCGGGACACGCTGCGCCTCGAGGCGGGCATGATGCTCTTCGGCCACGAGATGTGCCAG
>MVQS01000096.1 GCA_002067855.1 Syntrophaceae bacterium PtaB.Bin038 | reverse complement strand
TCGTCACGACGGAATGGCTCCAGGCCAATCTCTCCAAGGTCACCGTCCTCGACGTGCGCAAGGTCGAGGAATACAGCGAGGGCCACATCCCCGGCTCCATCAACGTCTTCTACGGCGTCTGGGGCATCAAGAGGGGCGTGCTGCTCAACGAGCTGCCCTCCGACGACGATTTGAAGGACATCCTGTCGTCGGCCGGCATCGAGCCCACCACGCACGTGGTGGTCGTCTCCAAGGGCGAGACCATGCCGCTGCGCACCGATGCGACGAGGGTCGCCTGGACCCTGCGCTATGCCGGCGTGGAGAAGGCAGCCGTCCTGAGCGGCGGGATCGAGAAGTGGATCGCCGACAAGAAGCCCCTTTCGAAGGATGCCGTAAAGCCCAAGGCGAAGCCCTACCGCGGCAAGTTCAACAAGCAGTTCCTCGCGAACAAGGCAACCGTCATGGGCGCCCTGGGCAAGGCCGTGCTGGCCGACGTCCGGCCGCCGGAATTCTTCAAGGGCGAAAAGAAGCTCGAGTTCGTGCCCGCCACGGGCCGCATCAAGGGCGCCGTGAACCTGCCGCCCGGACTGCTCTTCAACGCGGACAACACCTACAAGAGCAAGGCGGAGATCGAGGCCATCGCCAAGCCCATCGTGGGGGCCGATCTCGACAAGGAGATCATTGTCTACTGCGACACGGGCAAGGTCTGCACGACGTGGTGGCTGGCCCTCCACGACCTGCTGGGATACAAGAACGTGAAGGTCTACGACGGCTCTTCCATGGAATGGCTGGCTGATCCGGCGGCACCCAGGGAGCCCTGAGCCGAGCGGAACCGTCCTGAACGGACCCCGGCGCCCCGCGGGGCGCCGGGGTCCCACAACCTGCGTTGACGGATTCGAACCGAAAATTTCTTGTTCCTGTTGCCCTGGACTGCGGTGTCTCCCATGAGCCGGTTCACAATAGCCAGCATCGTCCTTCTTGCAGCCCTGTGCGCGCCGATCGCGCTCGACGCCGCGCGTCCGCCGGACTGGAAGCACGAGGACATCTGGCTCAAGAACGAGTTCGGGCAGCGCATCACCCCCACGCGAAACAGCACTGATCCCTACTCGCCCCGCAAGACCTGCGGGACCTGCCACGGCTACATGACCATCACGTCGGGCCCCCACTTCCAGCAGGGCTTCGACGAGATGCGCGACGGTTACGACCCGAAGCGCCCCTGGGTTCTCTCGCCGGGAAACTTCGGGAAGGGAGGTGAGCCGGGAACCTTCACGGAGCGCGTCGCCGCCAAGAAAAACGCAAGCGCACGCGACATGGGCCTCTCGACCTACGACTGGATCGCCGGCGGCGGCAAGATCGGCGCCAAGGGCCAGGTCATCGCCGCGGCGCCCGGATGGACCCACCCCGGCGGGGGGCCGATGGAGTTCGGAAGAAAGGCCGACGGCCGGCGCGACCTTTCGAGGAACCTCGCCCAGGGGGAACCGCAGAAACCCGACGTGCTCGACGGGGACTACTCTTCGCGGTACACGCCCGACGGGAAGAGCCGCTTCCGGGCGAGCGGCGTCGTCGAGGGCGACTGCCTGATGTGCCACTTGAAAGGCTACCGCCTCGCCGAGAGAAACCGGCAGCTCAGCCTGCGCAACTACCGCTGGGCCGCAACGGCCGGTGCAGGGCTGGGCGAGATCCGGGGCGCCGTCTTCACCTTCAGCAACCCCGAGACCGGACCGGCCGTCGAAGGCTACGACAGGGGGTCGTGGAACTTCTCGACCCGCCCCGCCGTCCGGTACGCCTGGGAGAACCGGAACCTCTTCACGCCGGAAGGAAAATTCAAGGGCAGCACCCGGATCAACAAAGCCGTCGAGACGGACAACTGCACCCAGTGCCACCGCCCGATGGACGGACAGAAGTCGGGAACCCTTTACCTGCCGGCAGGCGACCTGCACCTCAAGGCTGGCCTTCGCTGCACCGACTGCCACACCCTGGCGGGCAGGACGCAGGCCGAACGCATCCGCCACCGGATCGGCAAGGGGTGGTCGCCGACGGCGACGGCCCGAAACGACCTCGACGGGGCGGGCATGAGGACCTGCGCGAACTGCCATCTCGAGGACCGGTACAGGCCGATCCGACCGGGCATGCCGAAGGAGGCCAAGAACCCCGACAACATCCATCGCGCGCTCTTCCACAAGTCGACGTTCCATTTCTACCTGCTGCACTGCACATCCTGCCACGCCTCGGAGCGGAAGACCCGAAGCGTCTATCTCGTGGACCACAGCACGGGACAGCCTGCGTGGTACTCGACGGACAGGGCGGGCCTGATCACCCGGGCCGAGGACTTCACCCAGACGGCCTCCGAGCCCTGGAAGCCCTGGACGGACCGTCACGAACGGGTCAAGGGGGACGGCGAGCGTTACGTACCGGCCGTTCCCAAGGTGCGGCAATGGTTCGGGGAGATGCTCTCGGAGGGGGTCGTGAGGCCCATCAGCCTGGATGCCGTGCGGAAGGCCGCCGCGGGTCAGAAGAAGCTCACCACGGTCGAGGTCGCCACGCACACGGGCGGGAAGGTGAAGCGGTCCACCGTGGCCACCGAGGCGGATATGCTGGCCATGATCAAGGCCCTCGAGGCCCTGGGGTACCGAAACGTCGTCTTCGTGGCCGACCAGCTCTACGAGTTGAAAAAGGACAAGATCCAGGGCAGGCCAGCGCCGGCCTTGACAAGGGCCGTGATGTTCCCGATCTATCACGGAAACCTGCCCGTGTCGGCCAAGAAAACCCTGGGGCAGAAGGGCAAGCCCGACGGGTGCGCGGACTGCCATGCCGATGACGCACCGTACTTCACGAAGCTGAAGGTGCGGGGGGTCGGGAAGTTCCTCAAGGACAGCTACCCCGTGCCGAAGGAGCCCATCGCGGAGCCGCAGATGCTGGAATGGGGGATGACGGGGGTGCCGCCGTCGGAATAAAAAACAGGGTTCAGGGGACAAGGCGTCAGGGTGAAGAAAAGAGAGGTCCAGGGTCCAAAAGTTCGGGGTACGGGAAAAGAAACAATGAATTTCGTGTCGCAAGATACCTTAACCCGGTTGGTGATGCCGGCGGCATTGATGCTGACCCTTGCGCTGGCGGCCTGCGGAAAGCCCGCAGAGGCGCCACCGCCGTGGAAGGTCATCGACGCCCCGACGCTTCGCGCCTTGATGGCCTCCGACAAGGACCTTCTCGTGATCAACACGATGAGTGAAATCGAGTGTCTCGATCACCGCATTCCCGGCTCGCAGTGCATGGCCTGCGAGGAGATCGAAAAGGACATCACGCTGCTTCCTCCCGACAAGAACCGGGTCATGGTCTTCTACTGCGAAAGCGCGGGATGCTACCGAAGCTGCCGTGCAGCCGGTGCAGCCGTGAAGGCCGGCTACACGCAGGTCCATGTCCTCGACAGGGGAATGCCGGCCTGGAAGCAGGCGGGCTATGCCATGGAAACGGTCGAGCGGATCCCGAGGGGTTCGATCCCGTCGGTCCGGGCCTCGGCTCTCAAGCAGATGATGGCGGAACGAAAGGACCTTCTCCTTGTCGATCTGCGCTCGGAGCAGTCCTACAGGGAAGGGCACATCGAGGGCGCCGTGAATAAACCGCTCTACCGGCTGAGCCGCGATTATGCGGCGATCCCGCTGGACCGCACGTTGGTTCTCCTGGACGATCGCGGATTCCGGACCTTCCTGGCGGGCAGCTACCTGGAGATGAAGGGCTACCAGGTCATTCGGCTCTTTGGCGGCATGCAGGCCTGGCAGGAGATGACGGCGGCGAAGTGACGTGCCCGCACCCATTGCGAAACGGATGGAAACGATGAAGATCACGGCAGGAAATGGGCTATACGGGCTCCCGGCAGGTCTGCTCCTGTTTGCGGTTTTCGCGGTCCTCTGTCTGCCCGCCGCGGCGGCGCAGGAATGCCGGTTCTGCCACGACGAGCCCCTGTACCGGGTCGACTTCAACCGCTCGATCCACGCCGGAAACGGTTGCACGAGCTGCCACACGGGAATTACGGACATCGAAAAGCACCGGGACGGCAAGGAGAAGCCAGCCCCCGTCAATTGCGGCATCTGCCACGAAAAGATCGCGAAGGAGTACCTGAACAACTTCCACTACATCCAGGAAGACTTCCGCTGCAGCGACTGCCACCGGAACATCCACGCGATTCAAAAGGAACCGGGCAAGAACATCAAGCTCGCCATCATCGAAAAGTGCACCGAATGTCACGGCAATGCCGACTACACGGCCTCCGGCCACGGGGAGGCCATCCTGAAGGGCAACCACGATGCCGCCGACTGCTCGGACTGTCACGGGCTCCACAGCACCCAGGTCTTCCACACCTCCCTGGAGCAGTACCCGACCGAGGCGCGCGAGTTCTACACCCAGAAGTGCAAGCGCTGCCATGCCGACAGCGTCATGATGGCGCGCAACAACCTCTCCGACCGGATGGTCGCCTACTACGAGGGCACCTACCACGGAAAGGTCCAGGAGCTGGGCTACCCGGCACCGGTGGCCGGCTGCGGCGACTGCCACACCAAGCACAACATCCTCCCGAAAGAGGACCCTCGATCGAGCATCCACCCGGCCAATCTCGAGGCCAACTGCGGGCGCTGTCACTCGGGCTTCCATCCCCGATTCCTCAGCTACCAGTCGCACCCGGACTACACGGACCGGCAGAAGTACCCCGCCCTGTACGCCACCTTCCTCTTCATGGGGGGGCTCCTCGTCGGGACGCTGGCCTTTTTCTGGTTCCACACGATTCTGTGGTGGCGAAAGGTCTACTGGGAGCACCACCGCATGGAAAAGGAGGGGATCGTGCCCCCCTCCGTCGTCGCCACCGGCGAGGGGCTGCAGCAGGTCGAGCGCTTCTCCGTCAAGTACCGGATCATGCACGTGCTCCTGGTGCTGTCCTTCTTCACGCTCGTGCTGACGGGGTTCCCCCTCAAGTATGCCGGCACGGAGTGGGCGCAGACGGTCATCCGCCTCTGGGGGGGCGCGCACATCTCCGGACTCTTCCATCGCGGGGCGGCCCTTGTACTGATCGTCGGGATGGCCTACGTCGCCTGGGAATCGCTGAAGTTCCTCTTCCCCCGGGGCACGGGCAAGCAGGGCTGGCTCGGCCGCCTGCTCGGCCCCGACTCCCTGTTCCCGAACCTCAAGGACCTTCAGGACCTCAAGGGGATGTTCCGGTGGTTCTTCAACCGGGGCGAGGCCCCGAAGTTCGACCGCTGGACCTACTGGGAAAAGTTCGACTTCCTCGCCGTCTTCTGGGGCATGTTCGCCATCGGCGGCTCGGGAATCCTGCTCTGGAAGCCCGAGTGGTCTTCCTGGCTCGTCCCCGGATGGGTCCTGAATATCGCCGCCCTCGTGCATTCCGAGGAGGCGCTGCTGGCGGCCCTGTTCATCTTCACGATCCACTTCTTCAACACGCACTTCATCCCGAACAAGTTCCCCATGGACCGCCTCATCTTCACGGGGACCTACCGGTTGGAGGAGCTCAAGGAACAGCGGCCCCTGGAGTATGAGCGTCTCGTCGCCGAGGGACGCCTGGAAGGAATGAAACGCGAGCACCCGAGCATTCCGCTGAAGCTCATCTCGGCCACCTTCGGCCTGGGCAGCCTGCTGCTGGGGCTGTTCCTGACCGTGCTGATCCTGTGGTCCCTGCTTTTCGCCTAGCCGCCGAAGGAGAAAAAACGGGCAGAGCCTTCCGGGACTCTGCCTTTTTTGTTGCGTTCGTGCTATGGTTCCCGACCAGATAGACGAAACAGAACCGATAGACGAGAAAGACCATCCCATGGGCCTCTTGCGCGACATCCTCGGCATCGGCAAGGACGGCGGCAGCCTCCTGCGGGACCTGGCCGCCATCCGCAAGAAGACCCGCGGCGATCGAAACCGCCTGCTCTCGGAGATCGAGTTCAACGCCGCCCTCGTCCTCGATCACTACCTGCAGAAGGGGGCGGACGAGAAGAAGGTCATCGAGAAATTGAGACTCGAAACCCTGGCGAGGCTGATCGACGAGGGGTTCGACTTCTCGGCGATCCGGAAAGGCTGTGTTGATGCGGTCCTGTTGAAGGAGATGCCGATGCTCCGCCACTATGCGGGGCTTGACCTGGAGCGGTTCCTCAAGCGCATCCGGTTCCACATCGAGCAGCTGAAACTGCTGCCGGATCTGTACGATATCCGAAAAGCGGAAAAAGTGAATGTGCGCGTTCGTCTTGAAAACCTCGGGAGGCGTTACATCCTGCTCATTCGATTCCTGAAAACCTGATCCAGGGGGGACCCCATGAACGGTGCGGAAGCTCTCTTGAAGACGATCGAGACGGCCGGCATCGACGCCTGCTTTGCCAACGCCGGCACGACGGAGATGCCCATGATCCTGGCCTTCGACTCCATCACGGGGATCCGGCCCATGCTGGGCCTCTTCGAGGGAGTCTGCTCGGGCGCGGCCGACGGCTACGGACGCCTGAAGGAAAAGCCGGCCCTGTGCCTTCTGCACCTGGGGCCGGGGCTGGCCAACGGAATCGCGAACCTGCACAACGCCAGGCGGGCACGAACGCCCCTGCTCAACGTGATCGGGGAGCACGCCTCGTGGCACGTGGACGCCGACGCCCCCCTGGCCATGGACATCGAGAGCCTCTGTAAGACCTTCTCCGGGTGGCAGCGAACGGTCCGTTCCGTCGAGACCATCGCCCGGGACACGGCCGATGCGATCGAGGCATCCCTGCGCGGGCAGATCGCCAGCCTCATCGTTCCCTGCGATCTCCAGTGGAAGGAGTACCGCGGGGATATCCCCGCCGTGAAACGCCCGGTGCCCGATCCGCCCGATCGCCGCGCGATCGAATCCGCCGCGGCGATGCTCAAGTCGTCGGACAGGACAGCGCTCGTCATGAACGGCCGCGCCCTTCGGCGCCGCGGCCTCGAGGCGGCCGGCCGCATTAAGGCCGCCGCGGGCTGCGACCTCTTCTGCATCAACTTCCCCGCCTATGTCGACCGGGGCGCCGGCATTGTGCCCGTCGCCCGCGTGCCCTACTTCCCGGAGCCGGCGGCGGCCCTGCTTGCACCCTACCGGGCCGTGGTCCTCGCGGGGACGGACGAGCCCGTCAACTTCTTCGGCTACGAGGGCCAGCGGAGCAACCCGATTGCCCCCGGCGTGCCGAAGCTGCGTATAGACGGTGAAGCACAGGACGCCGCCGAGACGCTCGAGGCGCTGGCCGACGAGCTGGGCGCGCCCGGCGGGGACGCGCTGGGAACGATCGTGGCGGGCTTCAAGGTCCCCGATGTCCCGTCCGGCACGCTGACCCCCGAAACGGCCTGTCTCACGCTGGCTGCCCTGCAGCCCGAGGGCGCCATTATCATGGACGAAGGCCTGACGGCGGGCATGCCGTACTTCCCGCTGGGCGCAACACTGGCCCCGCACAGCTACTTCATGCTCACCGGCGGCGCCATCGGCCAGGGCATGCCCTCGGCGACGGGGGCCTCCGTCGCGTGCCCGGATCGGCCCGTCATCAACCTGCAGGCCGACGGGAGCGCCATGTACACCGTCCAGTCCCTCTGGACGCAGGCCCAGGGGGGGATGAACGTGACGACGCTCATCTGCTCGAACCGCAGCTACAACATCATCAACGTGGAGCTGCAGCGCGCGGGAATCTCAAGCGCGGGCCCCCGGGTCCGCGCCTTCACGGACCTGGGGAATCCCCCCATCGACTGGCCGAGCCTCAGCAGGGGGCTGGGCGTTCCCGGGGTGACCGTCGAGACGGCGGAGGACCTGGCACGGGAGCTCAGGAGGGCCCTCGAGGAGCCCGGCCCGCACCTCATCGAGATGATCCTGTAGGCCGAGCCCGCCGACCGCGACACGCCTCCGACTTGCCCGCGGAATAGGCCTTCCTGTATACTGTCGGCGACTCCGCGAGGAAGGAGGGACTTTCATGCGCTGCAGGATCGCTGACCGGGCTGCGTCCAGGTTCACACGGACCCTCTTCTGCGCTTTCCTATTCGTCGCCCTAGGGCCCCCCTCGCCCTCCGCCGCGCAGGAGCAGGCCTTCACCCTCACCGAGGCCGTCCGCTACGCCCTGGAGCACAACAGCGAGATCCGCGCCGCAGGAAGTTCCCTTGCCGCCCGGGAGGACGACGTCGGGGTGGCCCGGAGCAACCTCCTGCCAAGGGTCTATTTCGAGGAACGCGCCCTGCGGACCAACAACCCCACCTACGCCTTCATGGCCAAGCTCAACCAGGGCCGATTCAGCCAGCGGGATTTCGCCATCGACGCCCTCAACAACCCGAACCCCGTCAACGACTACCAGACCCAGTTCGCCGCGGAGCAGCCGATCTTCGCGCCGAAGGCGTGGGTGAGCCTCGACATGTCGAAGAGCGAGCACGAGGCGGGTAGCATCGAGTTCGCCCGCAAGCGGGAGGAGATCGCCTTCAAGGTCTGCCAGGCCTGGCTGATGGTTCACACGGCCAAGGCCCAGCTCGCGGCGGCCGAAAAAGGGGTCGAGGATGCCCAGGAGCACTACCGTATCGCGAAGCTGCGCTACGAGGCCGACCTCGGCATGTACGCCGACACCCTGAGGGCCGGCACGGCCGCCAGCGAGGCAAAACAGCGCAGGGTCACCGCCGGGAAGCATCTCCAGCTGGCCCGGCGCATGCTCGGCCTGCTGCTGGGGCTCTCCGGGTCGGCCGAAGCGGCCGGGGAGATCCCGGATTTCCACGCCCGCGACATCGAGGAGTACGCAAAGGCCTCCCGGACCCGGGGCGACGTCCGCTCCATGGAGCTGCGTTACGAGAATGCCGAGAAGAACGTCCGCATGGCGGAGACGGACTACCTGCCCTACGTGGGCGTCGGCGGCGGATACCAGTGGAACGACCCGGCCAACCCCTTCGGCGGCTCAGGCGACAGCTGGCAGGTCTCGGCCTTTCTGCGCTGGAACCTCTTCGACGGGGCGAGACGCGAGTACGAGCGCTCGAAGGCGAAACACCAGGCCCGTCAGGCGCAGGAATACCTCGCGGGGGTGAGGAAGGCAGCGGCCTACGGGCTCTACCAGGCGCAACTCGGCATTGAGGAGGCCAAGGCGAACCTGGAACTCGCCCGGGAGGCCCTGAAGACGGCGGAGGAAGGAAAACGGCTCGTGCAGATCCGCTACGAGAACGCCTTCTCGCCCATCGTGGACATGCTGGACGCCCAGGTCGTGCTCGATCGGGCGCGTGCAGGGCTCGTGGCGAGAGAGAACGAGTACCGCGTCGCCGTCCTCAACCTCGGCTGGGAGAGCGGCACGATTCTCAAGGACCTCGGCATCGCGCCGGATGAGAAGAAGGAAGGACCATGATGAGAGCGGCTGATCGAAACTGGAACGCGGGTGTTCTCACGGCCCTGCTGCTTCTGGGACTCCAGGCCGGCTGCGGCGAGAAGGTGGCCCCAGGGACGGCGGACGTGAAGAGGCCGGCCGTCACCGGGGTGACCGTCACAGCGGTTGAGCCCTCCCGGGTCAGCGACGTCTACGAAACGTCGGGCACCGTGAAGGCCCGCGTCTCGAGCGTCATCGCGAGCCGGGTCATGGGACAGGTCACGGCCGTGCACGTCCGCGCGGGCGATCGCGTGACGCCGGGACAGCTCCTGGCCACCCTCGACGACCGCGACGCCGCCCAGAAGGTGCGCGCCGCCGAGCAGGCCCACGAGGCGGCCAAGCAGGGACGCGCCATGGCCGATCTGACCTGGCAGCGCTACAGGAGACTCCACGACGAAAAGGCCCTGGCCAGGCAGGAGATCGACCAGATCGAGACGCAGAAGAAAGTGGCCGACGCCCAGTACGAGCAGGCCCGGGCCGGCCTCGAGGAGGCGCGCGTGTGGCACGGCTTCACCCGGATCACGGCGCCTGCTGCGGGAGTCGTGACGGAGAGGCGCGTCGACCCGGGAAGCATGGCCGTGCCGGGAATGCCCCTGTTCACCGTCGAGAGCGACGGCGGCTTCCAGCTGGAGGCAGCCTTGGACGAGGCCCTGTCGGGGAAAATCCGCGTCGGGACGAACGCCTCCGTCACGATCGAGACCCTGGGCCTGGACACGACGGGAACGGTCATCGAGGTCGTCCCTGCCGTGGACCCGGCGACGAGAACCTTCGTCGTGAAGATCGCCCTGGCCGACAGGCGGCTCAAGAGCGGCCTCTTCGCGAAAGTACGCCTGCCCCGGGGCGAGCGCGAGGCCATCCTCGTCCCGAGGGGAGCCGTCGTGGAAAGAGGCCAGCTCACGGGCGTCTTTGCCGTGGATCCCCGCGGGATCGTGACCTACAGGATGGTGCGCACCGGAAAGACCCACGAGGGCGCCATCGAGGTCCTCTCGGGCCTCCAGGCCGGTGACCGCATCGTCACGGCGGGGCTGGAAAAGGCCGTCGACGGCGGGCAGATCGCCGGGGGAGCCGCACCATGAGCGACCGCATCGGGATTGCCGGCAGGATCGCCCGTGCGTTCATCCTCTCGAAGCTCACGCCGCTCATCGTGATCGCATCGCTGCTGCTCGGCCTCTTCGCCGTCATCGTGACCCCCCGCGAGGAGGAACCCCAGATCGTCGTCCCCATGATCGACGTGACCGTGACCTACCCCGGCGCCTCGGCCAGGGAGGTGGAGGAGCGGGTCACCCGGCCCATGGAGAAGCTTCTCTGGGAGATCAAGGGCGTCGAGTACATCTACTCCATCGTCAAGCCGGGCTTCAACCTGACCATCGTCCGGTTCTACGTGGGCGAGAGCATGGAGGACAGCCTCGTCAAGCTCTACAACAAGCTCATGTCCAACTACGACCGGATCCCGCCCGGCGTCTCCCAGCCGATGGTCAAGGCCAAATCCATCGACGACGTGCCCATCCTCACGCTCACCCTCTGGAGCGAAAGCCCCCGCATCACGGGCTACGAGCTCCGGCGGGTGGCCCTCGAGCTCTGCACGGAGATCAAGAAGGACCGGGACGTGGCCGAGTTCACCGTCATCGGCGGGCAGCGCCGGCAGGCCCGGGTCGTCCTCGATCCGGCCAGGCTCAAGGCCTACAACGCCTCGGCCTTCCAGATCATGGACGCCCTCGGCCGATCGAACTACTCCCTGCCCTCCGGCAGCTACCCGTCGGGCAACCGCGAGATCCTGGTCGAGACGGGCGGCCTGCTCTCCAGCATCGACGACGTGGGCCGCGTCGTCGTGGCCGTGCACAACGGCAGGCCCGTCTACCTGAAAGACGTGGCAACCCTTCGGGACGGCCCCGAGGAGCCCGGCAGCTACGTCTTCATGGGCATCGGGCCCGCGGGCCCGCGCAAGGGCATCCCCGGGAGCCCCGCCGGGCAGAGCGAGGCCGTCACCATCGCCATGGCAAAGAAGAAGGGCGCCAACGCCAGCGTCGTGGCCCACGAGGCGCTGACGAAAGTGGATGCGCTCCGGGGCCGGCTCATTCCCTCGGACGTGAACGTCACGGTGACGCGCAACTACGGGGAGACGGCCAGGGAAAAGTCCGACGAGCTGCTCGAGCACATGCTCATCGCCACGATTTCCGTCATCCTTCTCATCGCCCTGGCCCTGGGCGCCCGCGAGGCCGTCGTCGTGGCCGTGGCGGTGCCCGTGACGCTGGCACTGACCCTGCTCATCAACTACCTCTACGGCTACACGCTGAACCGCGTGACCCTCTTCGCCCTCATCTTCTCCATCGGCATCCTCGTCGACGACGCCATCGTCGTCGTCGAGAACATCCACCGGCATTTCAAGCACCACGGCGTCGGTGTGGACCAGGCCGTGAGGGCCGTCGACGAGGTGGGCAACCCGACGATCCTCGCTACCTGGACGGTCATCGCCGCCCTCCTGCCCATGGCCTTCGTGTCGGGCCTCATGGGCCCCTACATGCGGCCCATCCCCGTGGGGGCCTCGGCGGCCATGCTCTTCTCGCTTCTGGTGGCCTTCATCGTGAGCCCCTGGATGGGCTACCGCATCCTGGAAAGAGCGGGCGGGACGGTCCATCACAAGCCCGAAAAGGACTTTTCCCCCGTCTACGAGAGGATCATCGCCCCGCTCATGGACAGCGCGAAGAAGAGGCGGCTTGCCCTGGCCGGCGTGGGGGCGCTGCTCCTCCTGGCCATGGTCCTCGTCCCGCTGAAGCTCGTCACGGTGAAGATGCTCCCTTTCGACAACAAGAGCGAGATGCAGGTGATCATCGACATGCCCGAGGGAAGCGCCCTGGAGAAAACGGCGGCGCTCGCGCAGGAGATGGGGGACTTCCTGAAGCAGGTGCCAGAGGTCACCGACTACCAGCTCTACGTGGGGACGGCGGCTCCCTTCAACTTCAACGGTCTCGTCCGTCACTACTTCCTGCGCTCGGGAGCGAACGTCGCCGACATCCAAGTCAACTTCGTCGCCAAGGGCGAGCGGATGGCCCAGAGCCACGACATCGCCAAGCGTCTGCGGCCGGGCCTCAAGGAGATCGGGGACCGCTACGGCGCCCGGATCAAGGTGGCCGAGATCCCGCCGGGGCCGCCCGTTCTCAGCACGCTGGTGGCCGAAGTGTACGGCCCCGACACAACCCGGCAGATCGAGATCGCCCGCCGGATCCGCGACATCTTCGAGAAGACGCCGGGGGTGGTCGATGTGGACTGGTACGTCGAGGCCGACCAGAAAAAGCTCATCTTCGAGGCAAACCGCACGAAGGCGGCAGAGAACGGCGTCTCGACGGAGGCCCTCTCGCAGAGCATGCGCATCGCCCTCTCCGGCGCAGTGGCAGGCCTTGTCCACCTCGAGAAAGAAAAAGAACCCGTGGAAATCTTCCTGCGCATGCCCCTGGAGGAGAGGGCCAACCCCTCGAGCCTCAAATCCCTCAATGTGCCTTCCCGGCAGGGAAGCCAGGTGCCTCTGGCAGAACTGGTGAGCGTGCGCGAAGACGTGGGAGAGAAGACGATCTATCACAAGAACCTCAAGAACGTGACCTACGTCATCGGCGACGTGGCGGGCACCGAGGAGAGCCCCGTCTACGTAATCCTGAAGATGAAAGACGCCGTGAAGAGCCTCGAGCTCCCCGAGGGATATGAACTGAAGCAGTACGACGCGGTCCAGCCGTGGCTCGAGGAGACCTACTCGATGAAGTGGGACGGCGAGTGGCACATCACCATCGAGGTCTTCCGCGACCTGGGCATCGCCTTCGCCGCCGTGCTCGTCATCATCTACATCCTGGTCGTGGCCTGGTTCCGCAACTTCGTGACGCCGATCATCATCATGGCGCCCATCCCGCTCACCCTGGTGGGGATCCTCCCCGGCCACTGGATCTTCGGGGCCTTCTTCACGGCCACCTCCATGATCGGTTTCATCGCCCTCTCCGGCATCATCGTGCGCAATTCCATCCTGCTGGTCGACTTCGCCGAGCAGGAGTGGCGGGAGGGCAAGGACCTGAGGCACGCCCTTCTGACGGCCGGCGCCGTGCGGTTCCGCCCTATTGTGCTCACCGCCGCGGCTGTCGTGGTGGGTTCCTTCGTCATGATCTTCGACCCCATCTTCCAGGGCCTGGCCATTGCCATGATGTTCGGCGCGGTGGCCGCCACGGGCCTCACCCTCGTCGTCATCCCCCTGCTCTACTATGAATTTTTCCGGAATAAGAAACCGACGGGCAACGAGCAGGGTCTCTTGAAATAACAGGATCTGGAAGAGCTGACCGGATCTCGAGCTCAGGGAGACACACCATGAAGATGGAACAATGGATTCGCGCCATCGCTTCCAAACCAATCCCGGAGTGATACGGTCCGATGCGTCACACAGCCATACTCGATGTCATGATGCTCGCGCTCGTTTTGCTTATGGGACTGTTCGCAACAGGGCCCCTGCCATCGCGAGCGCAACAGGGTGCGACTGCCGCTGGAGAGCCTGTGCGGATTTCCGCGGCGGATGTCTACCAGTCTGTCAAGGAAGGAAAGGCCACCCTGGTCTGCGCCTACAAGCAGGAAGAGATCTGCCGGTCGATGTGGATCGATGGCGCCGTTTCCCTGAGTGAGTTCGAATCCAGGCTGCCCGGGCCGGCGAAGGATCATGCCATCATCTTTTACTGCGGAAGCGGAGTAGTCGCAGCACGTATTGCCGGCACTTATCTGAACAGGGGATACACGAACATCAAGGTCCTCGACGGCGGCATCGCAGCCTGGAAAAAGGCCGGCTACTCGCTTGCGGGCGAGAAGTAGAGCCGAGAGGATCCTGCAACCGAACTTCATCAAAAAGGATCGGAACGTGTCACCCCGACCCTTTTCTCTACGCGCCGTTTTGATTCTTTCCCTGTACCCGATACCCTGCTTTTCACATTCTCAGCTCACTGGCGGAGGCTGCCCCCTGCCTGCGGTCTCCCCGTTTTGGAAATCCTTCCTATTCGATCAAGATTCCCTGCGCGCCGAGGTGCGACGAGAACGCTTTCAGGTGGTTCTGGGATCCCCTCAGGAGATTGCCGTATACCGTCTTGATGTCAACGTGGACGGACCGGTCCATGGCCTCCTGCAAATCGCGGATATCGGTCTCCTCGATGAGGATACCGACCCGGTAGGCTTCGACGAGCGATCGGCTTCCACGCGCGACCAGCGTATCGTACAGATCCTGCAGCTCCGTGTTGGCAAATTCCCCATAACCCCTTCCCTCTGCCGGATCGGGTATTCCATACCTGTCCAACAAACCCTTTATCGCGTCCATGTGGGTCTGCTCGCTCAATTCGATGTTGGAGAACACCCGGCTTCCCCAGTACAATCTCAGCGCGTCATACACATCCCGGGCGAGTTTCTCCTCTTCGCGAATGAAGACGAGATCCTGGATCTCCGACTCCGTGAGGCCCGCTGCCACAACCGGCGCTGCCCATATGAGGAGCACCACAGTAAAAAGCCCCACAGCAAAAAAATGTTTAAGAATCGTCTTTCTCATGGGAATACCTCCTTGCTCGGAATACATTCTGCATCGACCGTGATCGACACCGTATGGGTTCCCCCTGAGCAATTGAAGTGCCAGGACCCGGGCCTTGTGTTGACCCATCGATATTGCGAATGTTTGTCAATTGAGGCCCTCCTCATTGCCTGCACAACGGCGTGCATGTTCTGCACCGTGCACGCAAATCCTGCATGGGCGCTCATAACCGCCGTTCTTCATCCATGGGCTTCTCTTGACATCCGTCCGGCGTTGCTCCTATAAAGTTCATGTGAAGACTTTTCTGCGGCGCCACCCCGGCGCGGTGAGCAAATGAGATATTCTCTCCCTTTCCGGATGGGTCTTTTCCTGCTGCTGGCAATCTTTTCCGCCGCCCTTGTCTATATCACCGATCAGAACGTGGAAATCGCGCGCTCCCTCGCCTCGAAATCCCTCGAAAGTACCGCACTGGCGCTGTCAACGGCTGCGGAGAGCGCTCTTCGTCGGTACGGGAGCGACAACGAGCAGCAGATCCGGGAGATTCTCTCGGACCGCGTCGTTGCCTATGCGCTCATTGCCGGCCAGGACGGCACGATTCTGTTTCACACCAATCCGGGACGGGTCGGCACGACACTCACCAGGGAGGAAATGGGGGACTGGCTCCCCGGCCCCGTATCGAGCAGGCAGGTGACGCTCGGTACGGGCATCCCCGCCCAGGGATTCGATTTCACCCTCCGCCGACCCGATGGCAGGGATGAGTTGCTTCGACTCATCCTCAACACGACACAGGCGGACCTGGTCTCGTCCTGGTCGAACCGGATGTGGTGGATCGTCGGCTCTATCCTGGTTCTCCTCTGGACTGTGGGGTTTTTCTTCGAGCGGGCGGTGACGCGCTATATAAGACTTCAGGCCGGTCAGGAGGAACATGAACGGCTCACACTCATCGGCCAGATGACGGCCGTGCTGGCCCACGAGATCCGCAATGCCATCGCAGGCCTCAAGGGGTACGCCCAATGGGCACACGAAAAAACGGATGAGTCGCAACCGGCAAAGACGGCCCTTGATGCCGTCCTGCAGGGTACGGGCCGGATCGAGACGCTGGTCAATGAACTGCTCCTGTTTTCGAAGGATGAGGAGTACCGGATGGAAGCCGTCGATCTTGCGTCGATCACCCGTGAAGCGGTCCAAAACGGTCTGCCGTCATGGGACGGACATGTGAACATCCATGTCGTTGACGGCACTCTCGTGAAGGCCGACCGCGAGAAGCTCTATCGAACGCTGGTAAACGGCATCAGGAATGCGTCGGAGGCAACCGGTCCGGGAGGGACCTTCCGGATCTCCACCGTCGTCGACGGGCGATGGGTCGAGTTGCGCATCGAGGACGACGGACCGGGTCTTTCCGCGGAAGGCGCTGACCGGATCTTCACGCCTTTTTTCACGACGAAAGCCGACGGCACGGGTCTCGGACTTGCTTATGCCCGGAAGGTGATCAAAGGCATGGGCGGCATCATTGAACTGAAAAACAGGAAAGACGCGCGGGGAGCCGTCTTGAGTATCAGGCTTCCGGCTGCATGAGGTGCATCCATGGGGAAATCCATACTCCTTGTAGACGATGACCGCCTGGTTCGATCGTTCATATCGACGATCCTGAAGGAGGATGGTCATCGCGTCGAAGAGGCCGAATCCGGTCGAAGCGGCCTGGAAAAGTTCCAGGGTGCGGATTTCGATCTCGTCGTCACCGACCTGCGTATGCCGGATCTCTCCGGACTGGACCTGATCCGGGAGGGAAGGAAGCTGCGCCCCGAGTCGCGCTGGATCATCATCACAGCCTACGGGTCGATCGGCAATGCGGTTGAGGCGATGAAGGTCGGTGCCTCCGACTATCTGACAAAACCCTTCGGCAGCCCGGAGGAGTTGCGCCACGTGGTGCGGCGCGTGCTCAGGGAAGCGGACCAGGAGCAGAAGCTGTCACTTCTTTCGGAAGAGTTGGGCAAACAGTACCCGCCTTCAGAGCTGATTTTTCTGGGAAAGACGATGGGACCTGTCCGGCGGCTCGTCGAGGAAGTTGCACCGACGCCCGCAACCGTCCTGGTTGCCGGACCGAGCGGGACGGGAAAGGAACTCGTCGCGAGGCTGATCCATCAGTTGAGCCCCCGCAGGGATGGGCCGTTCGTCGGCGTCCACTGCGCAGCCCTGGCCGAAACCCTCCTGGAGAGCGAACTGTTCGGGCACGAGCGGGGCGCGTTCACCGGCGCCACGGCCATGCGCAAGGGCCGGTTCGAGCTGGCAGACGGCGGCACCCTGTTTCTCGACGAGATAGGCGACATCACCCCCGCGATCCAGGTCAAGCTGCTCCGTGTCCTTCAGGAAAAGCAATTCGAGCGCGTCGGCGGCAACCGGGCGGTACCAGTCGATGTACGGATTATTTCGGCGACCCATCGGGACCTGCGGTCCGCCGTTGCGGAGGGCCGGTTCCGCGAGGATCTTTATTACCGCCTGAATGTCTTTCCCATCGTGCTCCCGTCGTTAAAGGAGCGGAGCGAAGCCATTCTGCCCCTGGCGGAGTACTTCGCGAAGAAATTCGGGGCCTCCTTCGGGAAGCGGATCCCGGGGTTCACAGAGGATGCGAGGAACGCCCTCACTTCCTATGGCTGGCCCGGAAACATCCGCGAGTTGCAGAACGTGATCGAACGGGCGGTGATCCTGTCAGCGGGGGTAATCGACGCTTCCCTGCTCAACCTCGAAACCGAAGCCGACCGGCGGGACCTGGCCGAGGGTCTCCTTAAATCCAGCGAGCGGGAACTGATCCGAAAAACGCTGGAAGAGACGGATGGGAACAGACGGAAAGCGGCTGAGGTTCTGGGTATATCCCTGCGTACGCTGCAATACCGGATCAAGGAGTTCGGGCTGTGATCGTCCGGTGCAAGCTTTGCACTGCCGGCGCAAATCGTGCGCATCCCCCGAGCCTGCGGCCAAGATGGTTAACAGGGAAACAAACCTGATTTCAAGGGGATATGAATCATCATCCCGATGGCATCGGCCTTGCTCTATGCGATGGTAAACCACGCGGAAAGGAGCAAGGCTCATGAGATTCAAATCACTCGTGACGATTCTGGCAGCGGCATTTCTCTTCGCAACGATCCTGCCGAATGATGCGGAGGCACGGGGCGGAGGAAAGACAGCAGGGCAAGGCGGTACCGGCCCGAAACAGCAGACGCAATCCATGGAGCAGAACCGGGTGCGCGAGCGCCAGCATAATCAGGCGCAAGACAAGCAAACGCAGTCCGGAACCGCTCAGAAGAAAGGGAATACCTATGGTCCCGGCGACGGAACGGGCAACCAGGGCGTCAGACCTCAGGACGGGACGGGTTATGGCGCACCCGCCAACCGGTAATCGGGGAGCTGTTGCATGGGGCAGGGTGGCACAGGCCATCCTGCCTCTTCTGGCGCTCCTTTTCTTTCTTGCACCTGCGGGGATTGCGGCAGACGAGCGGGATGTCGTTTTGCCCGAAAGCGGCATCCTTTACCCGGGCGGTTTTGATGTCAACACGGTGGGTGTCATCCGCGGGAAGGCATCCGAGGTAACGATCCCGGAGAGCGGTCCCGTGCGCTTCCGCGTGACCGCCGGGCGCGACGTCTTTACGGTTCTGGCATCCCCGTCCTGGTACTGGAAAGACATGAAAGGCAACATGGTGGATGGAATGGACGTCCAGGTGCGCGGCTCGAAAACCCTGGGCAAGGATGGAAACTTATACCTGATTGCCCAGGAAGTCCGGATTCTCAATTCGAACAAGGTCCTCGTCTTTCGCGGAGAAAACGGCTCACCGTCCTGGCGCGGCAGTGGGCTGCCCGGCGAGGGAAGAGGCGGGTTCGGCTCTCCCATGAGAGGCGATGGTACCGGACAAGGAATGGGCGCGGGAGGCCGGGGAAGACGATAATGCACAAGGCACAAAACGCGGGAAGATACTTGATCGTTGCAGGTCTGGCCATGGCCGCACTTCTTGCGGCCGCTCCACAGGCCATGGGGACCGAATGGGATTTCGGGGCCAGAGTCGGCTACGAGTCCAATGTGAACCGGTCCCTGGACGACGCGGAGGCAGACACGATTCTCACTGCCTACGCGGCATACGACCGTTCCCCATCGGGGGAATCGAGGGTGGATTGGACTCTCAGGGCCGCCCTTTCGGGTTCGGCTTATGCGAGCGACAGTGATCTCAACCAGGTGACGGGGACCATAGCCCCGGGGGTTTCGGTTTTCCTGAGTCCTGTGTGGAGTCTGAATGTATCTCCCTTCCTCAGGGGCAAGGCGGTCAGCGATTCCGAGCAATCGGCCATCGCCTACGGCGTGCGAGCGACGCTGTCGCAGAGATGGAACCCCCGGTTCTACACGGGGCAATATTACAGCTACACGAACAGCAATGCCGATGAAGAGGTCTATTCCTATTACGAGAACGCCCTTGGCATTCTGGCCGGCGTGAACTGGACCCCTTCTTTCTTCACGGAAATCGGGTACGAATACGCCCACGGGGATTCCTTCGTCACCACGAATTCCCCCATCACGGCAGCGTCGCTGCCCGGGCGCGGCAGGGGTTACCGTTACAGCTACTCGCAGGCGTTCAGCGCGCTCGTCGTCAAGGAAACGGTTGACCGAAATTCCTTCGGTATCAATGCCGGCTATGACTTCACCAGTGCACTGTTTGCGATTTCAGGCTACACCTATGCCCGTGAGAGCGGTGACCTCGGTTCGCTCGACAATCATTCCGTTTTCATGGGACTGGGGTATCGGTTCTGATCTATTTCCTCCGCGACGTATCGAGAAGATCCTGTAATCCGGCGAAGACCAGGTTCGAGCACAAAGGATAAAGGTTAAAGGAAAAAGTCAATCATCAAAGATCCCCGCCTTTAGCCTTTAGCCTTTAGCCTTTAGCCTTTAGCCTTTAGCCTTTAGCCTTTAGCCTTTAGCCTTTAGCCTGTCCCTCACATGCTGAGCTCGATGACGTCCCTGTCCTTCAGCACATGCGTCCTTTCCACGCGCATGCCGTCGAACTTCGCCGAGCCCCAGACGCGGGCGTACTTGAGTTTCGTCACGAAGTCCTTGTGCACCTTCTCGGCAACGTCCATCACCGTGGAGCCGACGGGGACCGTGTAGGGCTTGGACAGGTCGGGCTCCTTCCCGGGCGGCTTGGAGTAGACTCGGATGATCGAGGCGAGCCTGAAGATCTCCTGCTTCAGGTCCTCCAGGCCCTCCTTTTTCAGGCACGACAAAGCCACCAGGGGGAATCGGCCTCTGCAAAACGCCTCGAGCCTCTCGAAGTTCTCGGCAGCCCCCGGCAGGTCTTTCTTGTTTGCCGCCACCAGCGCCTTTTTCACCAGCACGCGCGTCTCTCCATCCTTCGGCCGTTCCGTCCGGATGTTCCACCGCCCCATCTGGTCGAGGAGGAGTTCCATCTGGACCTCGGCATCCTCCGAGAGGTCGACGACGAGGAGCAGGGCGTCGGCCACCCGCAGGATGCCGGACACCCAGCCGTCGGTCGTCTCGTTGGCAACGGGGGGAAGGTC
>MVQS01000095.1 GCA_002067855.1 Syntrophaceae bacterium PtaB.Bin038 | reverse complement strand
CTCGGCGAGGATCCGCTCCGTGAGGCGGCGGATCTCCTGCTTGAGGAGCTGCCGGTCCAGGGAGTCGATGAGCGACAGGTCCAGCATGTCCACCAGGCGGTCGTGGACCTTTCCCTTGAGCTCGTTGTACTCGTCGGTGATCAGGAACACCATCGGTTTCTCTCGGGGGATGGCCATCGTCATGTCCTTTCCTTGTTTAGTCCCTCTGCTCGATTCCCGAATGCAGGATGCCGTCATTCCGTTTCCGTACCTCGTCATCGCGAGGAGGGCGTGAGCCCGACGCGGCAATCCCGTGAATTGCTCGAGATTGCTTCGCTTCGCTCGCTATGACCGCTGTCGACAGGCTGACTCCTCGCTCCATGCCCCGCACTTCTCAGTAGAGCTTCAGCCCCAAAAACGCCCGCCGCTCTTTCTCCTTCTCCCGGCCGCCTCCCGTGTGCCGGCCCGCCAGCGCGGCAGCCATCTGCGCGATCGAATCGGTGACCTCGGCCCCGGGCTCCACGACCGACAGGGGCTTGCCCTGGTTGATGGCGCTCATCGTGGCGTTGAAATCGTTGGGCACCGCCCAGAATGCCTTTTTGCCGGTGCTCTGCTCGGCCTCGCGCAGCGTGATGACGGACCTCTTGTCGAAGCGGTTGATGACCACCTCCACGGAGGGCTCGGGCGGGTAGCCCAGCTCGCGGAAGATCTTCACGAGCTTCTTCACGTTGATGAGGCACGGCAGGCTCAGCCCTGCGACCAGCAGCACTTTGTCCGCGCTGCGCAGGATCGTCTTCGAGATGTCGTCCATCGCCTGGCCGCCGTCGATGATGACGTAGTCGAACATGGTCCGCATCAGCCGCAGCATCGCCTCGATGACCTGCGGCGTCACCGTGCCCTTGTCGTCCACGCGGTCCGGCGAGGGGAGGACCCGGAGGCCCGAGCGGTGCCGGTAGAGGATCCCCGTGAGGTACGTGGCGTCGAGGCGCGCGATGTTCTTCGAGATGTCCACCCAGTTGAAGACGTGCTCGAGGCTCAGGAACAGCGGGATCTCCCCGAAGAGGCGGTTCATGTCGATGAGGGCCACCGCCGGCTGCCCGTCGAGCCTCACGAGACTGTCGGCGAGGTTCACGGCGATGGTCGTCGTCCCCACGCCGCCCTTGACGCCCAGGACGCTGATGATCTGCCCCTTGCGATCGGGGCCCTTCTGCTGTGCCGGTGCGGAGTCGGAGCCGTCGCGGTACTTCAACAGCGCCTTGCGCAGCTCGACCTCGTTGATGGGCTGGGTGATGAACTCCTTGACGCCCAAGCGCAGGGCCTGGATCAGCACCTCCGGGCTTGCGTTCTTGGAGGTGAGGAAGAAGTCCTTCGCCCTGCCCGTCGACCGCGCACGGGTGAGGTAATCGAAGTCCTGTTCCGTGTCGTCCCCGATTTCCAGGATGAGAAGATCCGCGGGCATCGTGTCGTGCACGCCCTGGACGAGGAACCCCTCCATGGACGCGATGACGACGGCGAAATGCTCCCGGACCCTGTCGTTCCGGATCTCCAGTCTCACGGTTTTCTTGCGGGTTAACATGTCCTGTCACCTCGGTGTCTGTTCTGATGACGCATCTTGGCTACTGCACGAGCCTGAGCTTGATGTCCCTGGCGATCCGGATGAAGATCGCCTCCAGCTCCGACGAGGTCGGCGCGATGTACGTGTACCCCTCCCCGCTGGAGAGGCTGCGGAGGAATGACGGGTCGATGTCGGTGCTCGACCCCAGGCCCACGGCGTAAACCTTGACGCCCCGGCTCTTCAGGGTCTGGGCATTCTGCAGGGCGAGCTGCCGGGTCTGTCCGCAGAAGTGGGGTATCAGCCGGTTCATGGGGATACTGCAGTATTCCGCCGTGTACCCGGGAACGGGGGCGGAATCGAAGAGGTACCACTTCGTGTTCAGGTACCGGGGGCAGCAGCAGCTGGTCGGGTCTGCGCCGCTGGTCCTCCTTCCGTCGCCCGTCGTGGCCGGGTTCACGCCGGCATACGTTCCGCTGCCATCGGGCCGGGTCAGCACATTTGCGACGCTCATGTAGGGGTAGTCGGATGTCCTGCAGTTCGCACGGCCCGAATAACCCTGCCCGTAGACAACCCCGTCGTACTCCTGGCCGTTGTACCGGAAACGCTCCCTGAGGGCCGTCGGCATACCGTCGGAGAAGAAGACGGCGAACTGCTGCACGCGGCGGTCCCCCGGGAGGCCGGACTGATCCGTGAAGCTCCCCGTCCCGCCGGCCCGGTCGAGGGCGTCCTCGGTGTTGGTGGCGCCCGCGGCGGTCATGGCGTTGATCGCGCTCCGCATGGGATCGACGAAATCGCTGCCCAGGGCCCGGTCCAGGGTCACCGTGGTGGCAAAGCTGATCAGACCCACCCGGTCCTCCGCCTGGGTCTCCACGAAGAAATCGAGGAAGCGGTTGGCCGCACTCTTGAGGTCCGTCATCTTCTGCCCCGCCATGGAGCGCGATCGGTCGAGGATCATCATGATCTCCACGTCCCTTCGCTGGGCGATGCCCGTGACGGTGACGGGGATCGTGTCGACGCCGAAGAGCCGGGCCAGATGGGCCCTGGCATTCACGTCGCCTTGCACGCGCACCCGGTTTTCCGCCAGCATCTGGGCCGTGAACCGGACCTGGCCCGTCCCGGACTCCGGGGTGTCGATGTAGCCGGCCCGAAAGTTCTCCTCGCCGAACTCGCGGGCGATCACCTCCGGGTCGACGTAAGGGTTCGAGATGTTCTTGGCCGCCGCCAGGGCCCCCGCATCGACCCCCTTGGCAAGCTCCGCCCGCACCAGGTACCAGCGGCCCGCCTCGATCCCCAGGGCCATGAACCCCAGCAGCACGAGGAGCACGAGGGCGAAGATGACGGCGAAGGCGCCGCGATTGTCCCTGATCCTGCCGCCGATGATTTTCGCAATGATATTCCCTGTTCTCTTCATGGTGCCCCCTAAAAGGTCGCCCGGCTGCCGATGAGGATGCCGCCGCGATCGGGCAGGATGATGTTCTGGACGAATTCGGGAAGCGGCGTGATCGTGCGGTAGAGGTAGAAGACCTCGACGATCGTCACCTCCGAGATGTCCGAGGTGTTGTTCGCCGTCCTGAACCGCAGACGACCGTAGATCGGGTTCTGCAGCCCGCCGGGCGTTTCCCCCTCTCTGCCCGTGATCCCGCTCGGAACATCGAGCGTGCCCCCCGTCGCCCGGCTGTGGATGAAAGGCTCCGGTTCATCGAGGCTCACGCCCGCCCTGATCTTGGTGACGTAGACCCGCCCGTCGGCGCCAGACAGGTTGAAGGGCGCGGCCGAGGACAGGAGAATGCTCACCAGCTGGTTGCCCACGCGGATGTCCCGGGAACCCAGGCTCCCCCCCTCGCGGCTCACGTTGGTCACCACGAGCCGGGCGTGGATGAGCCTCCCGAAGTCGATGATGCCCAGGACCATGACGATCAGGATCGGGAGCAGGAGCGCCAGCTCCAAGAGAGCCGCCCCCCGCTGCCCTTCGGAACGGCCGAGAATCCGGTTGAGAACTTCTTTCCTTTTATTCGGATTCCTGATGCTCATCTTCTGTCCATCCTGTAGCGACGGGGAACGCCCGTGAAGCCGGCGCTCACTCGTCGAATTTCTCGTTCCGGTAGGTCCCCTCCGCCTGCAGGGTGATCCGCCCGCCGGGGAAAAACCCCCCGATCAGCGGCGTGAAGAAGGTGTGGACGACCCGGGACCGCACCCGCATGATAGCCCCGGACTCCCCGGCATCCTGCAGGTTCTCCCAGTTTTCCGGGTCGCCGAAGCTTTCTCTCACCGGGTAGATGGCGATGAGGACCGCGTCAGGGTTCACCGCCAGGGAGGCCCCGTCCCGGATCGTCCGGATGATGGAGTCCACCCGTGTCATGGGATTGCCCGACGGGTCGTTGACCGTCCCGCCCACGAGGGCCAGCCGCGTCCCTTCCCGCGTGGCGTACTGCAGGGTGTGCTGGATGAAGAACAGCCACCCGAACTCGATGATTCCGACAAGCAGGGTGATGAAGACGAGCAGCGTGACCGCGAACTCCACGATCGTGCTTCCCCTGCTCATCCTGCCGCAGCGCCACCGCAATTTCATGGGTCATCTCCCTGCCGAGTCCGAACCGCTCACTTGCCCGAGGTATTGATGTTGAAGATCGGGGCCTGCTGCTTCTCCTGCTTCTCGAACTCCTTGCGGTGCTTGGTCATCACCGCCGCCGATGTCTGGCCGTCCATTCCCTCGACGGGCTTGAGGTCCTTCCCGGCGTCGGGGTTGGCGATCTGGTTGACCATCTGCAGCTTGTGCGAGGTCCCGTAATCCATCTCCACCCGCGTGGGCGCG
>MVQS01000094.1 GCA_002067855.1 Syntrophaceae bacterium PtaB.Bin038 | reverse complement strand
GCGGCGGGGGATCCTGTCAAACCGTTTCTCCGCAGCGGCGATGCGGCAGCGACGGTGTCCACGGAGGACGACATGCAGACCGAATCGCTGCCGGCCGGCGTCCTGGGACGAATCCGGGCCGCCCAGGAAAACGAGATCACGGAATACCACGTCTATCACAGGCTTGCGGGGCTCGCGAAGAAGGAGCACAACGCCCGCATCCTGCGGGACATCGGGGACTGCGAGCGGGCCCATTACGACATCCTGCGGGACCTGACGGGCCGCGATGTCGCTCCCGACCGGCTCAGGGTCTGGTTCTTCTACCTCGTCGCGCGGTTCCTGGGGCTCACCTTCGGGCTCAAGCTCATGGAGAAGGGCGAGAGCGGCGCAGCAGCGGCCTATGCCGAGCTGTCGGGGTCCGTCGAAGGCCTCGACCGGGTTTCCGAGGAGGAGGCCGAGCACGAGGAGCGGCTCATCGCGATCATCGACGACGAGAAGCTCACGTATGTCGGCTCCATCGTCCTGGGGCTCAACGACGCCCTCGTGGAGCTGACGGGGGCCCTGGCGGGGTTCACCCTCGCCCTGGGAGAGATCCGGCTCATCGCGCTGGCGGGCCTGATCACGGGGATCGCCGGGGCCTTCTCCATGGCCGCGTCGGAGTACCTCTCCATCAAGTCCGAGGGGGAGGCCCTGCACCCGCTCAGGGCCGCGGTTTACACGGGGGTGACCTACCTCTGCACGGTCCTGTTCCTGATCCTGCCCTACCTCGTCCTCGACAATCCGTACCTCAACCTCGGGTTCACCCTGACGAACGCGCTGCTGGTGATCTTCCTGTTCACGTACTACGTCTCCGTGGCCCAGGACATCCCCTTCCGAAGGCGGTTCTCCGAGATGGCCGCCATCAGCCTCGGCGTCGCCGCGCTGACCTTCGGGATCAGTTACTTCGTGCGCCTGTTCTTCCACCTCGACATCTGAACCGCGCGCGGCAGGGGGAATCCCGTACCCCCGCCGCGCGATTTGTGCTAGGATTCGGCCATCACCCGTTGCGGGAGGTCCTGTATGGCTAAGCAGCGTCTCGTGGTCATCGGCGGGGACGCCGCGGGAATGAGCGCCGCCGCCCAGGCGAAGCGGCTCGACAAGGGGCTGGAGGTCCTCGCCTTCGAGAAGGGACCCCACACCTCCTACTCGGCCTGAAGCATCCCCTACTACGTCGGCAGGGTTGTCGACGATCTCAGCAAGCTCATCGCCGTCACGCCCGAGGAATTCAAGACGGAGTACGGCATCGACGCCCGCGTCCTGCACGAGGTCGAGGAGATCGACCCGAAGAACGGGCGGGTCCTCGTCAAATGCCTGCAGAGCAAGAAGGGGTGGTGGGAGCCCTTCGACCGGCTCCTCGTCGCCACGGGCGCCCTGCCGTTCTGCCCCCGGGTCCCCGGCAGCGACGCCGCGGGCATTTACGGTCTCCACTCGCTGCAGAGCGGGATCGCGGTGCGCACCGTCGTGGATACCGAGCGGCCGAAACGGGCCGTCGTCGTGGGCGGCGGCTACATCGGCCTCGAGATGGCGGAGGCGCTCATCCTGAGGGGGCTGGAAGTTTCCCTCGTGGAGCGGGGGGAGCAGGTCATGGGCACGCTCGACCCCGACATGGGGGCCCTGGTCTCCGGCGCGGTCGCCGAGGCCGGCGTGCAGCTCCACCTCGGCGAATCGCTCGAGGCCTTCGAGGTGGCCGGCGGCCGGGTGGCGGCCGTGGTGACCGGGAAGCGAACCCTGCCGGCGGACATCGTGATCCTCGGCCTCGGCGTGCGGCCCAACACGGACCTGGCGGCAAGGGCGGGGATTCCCCTCGGGGTGCGCGATGCCCTGCGTGTCAACGACCGGATGCAGACGGGGGTTTCCGGCATCTGGGCGGCGGGCGACTGCGCCGAGTCCTTCCACCTCGTGAGCCGCAGGCCCGTGCACATCGCCCTGGGCACGATCGCGAACAAGCAGGGGCGCGTGGCGGGCATCAACCTGGGGGGCGGCTACGCCACCTTCCCCGGCGTCGTGGGCACCGCCGTAAGCAAGATCTGCAAGTGGGAGGTGGCGCGGACGGGTCTGCAGGAGCGCGAGATCCGGGACCTCGGCCTCGAATACGTCGCGGCTGCGATCAAGAGCACCACCCGCGCCGGTTACTACCCCAACGCCGGTCCCATCACCGTGAAGACGCTCGCCGAGAAAGGCTCCGGGCGCCTGCTGGGCGCCCAGATCGTGGGGATCGAGGGGGCGGCCAAGCGGATCGACATCTTCGCCACGGCCCTTCACGCGGGCATGTCCGTCCAGGACATGATCAACCTGGACTTGAGTTACGCCCCGCCCTACTCCAACGCCTGGGACCCCGTCCTCATCGCCGTCCGCCAGGCCGACCGGGCCGTCCGGGAGGGCGGCTGACCCCGTTGCCGTCAGGCGGCTCCGGGACCCGGGTATGGCCCGGGTCTTTTTTTTACCCCGAAGCCGGAAAAGGTGCTTGACATTTTCTGTATAATCAGATTAATCAGTAATTACTGATTAATAAGAATTTTGAAGCGCCAGGGGGCTGATCCATGTCAAAAGCGAAGAAGGGCGAGGGCTGCTGTACCGCGCCGGGGGACGTCAAGGCGCGCTGCCGCATGGAATCCCTCATCAGCGTCGACGAGCGGGGCCAGATGGTCCTGCCCAAGGAGCTGCGGGACCGGGCGAAGATCGGCACGGGCGACAAGCTGGCCCTCATCAGCTGGGAGAAGGACGGGGAGATCTGCTGCTTCACCCTCGTCAGGGCCGATTTCCTGGCAGACAAGGTGAAGGACTTTCTCGAGCCCATCATGATGACCCGATGAAACATCGGAGGCTGAAATGGAAGAAAAAGACATCAAGGACATCGTGCGCGTAACATACGGGACCATCGCCGCAACGTCCGGGTCCTGCTGCCCGTCGGCGCCGCGCTGCGGCGGGCCCGCCGTCGTCACGGAAATCGGCAAGAAAATCGGCTATGCCGATTCCGACCTCTCGGCGGTCCCCGAGGGGGCAAACCTGGGCCTGGGGTGCGGCAACCCCATCGCCCTGGCGTCGCTGAAGGAAGGCGAGACGGTCCTCGACTTGGGAAGTGGGGCGGGGTTCGACTGCTTCCTGGCCGCCGCACGGGTCGGCCCGGCGGGAAGGGTCATCGGCGTCGACATGACGCCCGAGATGATCGAAAAAGCCGGTGAAAACGCCCGGAAGGACGGCATCGACAACGTGGAATTCCGGCTGGGGGACATCGAGCACCTGCCTGTGGAGGACGGGAGCGTGGATGTCATCATCTCCAACTGCGTCATCAACCTGGCCCCCGACAAGGCCCGCGTTTTCAGCGAGGCCTTCCGGGTACTGAAACCGGGCGGGAGACTCATGGTCTCCGACATCATCCTGACGAAGCCGCTGCCGGATTTCGTGAAGAACTCCGTCGCCGCCTATATCGGCTGCGTCGCCGGCGCCGCCCTGAAGGAGGATTATCTGGCCGCCATGCGGCAGGCGGGCTTTGAAAATGTCACGGTTCAGAGCGAGGCGCCCTTTCCCGTGGACTGCGTCACGACGGACCCCATGCTTGCGGGGCTTGCCGAGTCCCTGAACCTCACCATGGAGGAACTGGCCCGGCGGGCTGCCGAGACCGTCCTGAGTGTCCGCGTCTCGGGGATCAAGCCTCACACCCCATCGTCATGGCCGTCTCCGGCGGGCGCGTTCGCGCCCAGTTCCGCGAAGTGCGACGGCAGGTGAAAACGAAAACACATCCCGAGGATGCCTCCTGACGGGAGGGACCCTATTGACGGAAGAAAGGAGCCAGCCCGATGACGCATGAGGAAATGCGCGAAAAAGCAGTCCGGCTGTTCGACAAGGGCTATCATTGAAGCCAGGCCGTTCTTGCGGTCGGGCAGGAAAAGCTGGGCAGGGGAAATGAAGATCTGGTCCGGGCCGTGGCCGCCTACGGCGGAGGGCTGGGGACCGGGGAGGTCTGCGGGGCCGTATTCGGGGCGGTGGCCGTTTTCGGCCTGCAGTTCAGCCGTGGCAGAGACGACGAGAGGGAGGATCCCCGGATGTGGGCCCTCATCCGCGAGTTTGTCGCGCGGTTCCGCGATGAGATCGGTGGGGGGAAGCTCTACTGCCGGGACATTGCCGGCGTGGACTGGACGGACATCCCCGCGGTGAAGGCCTTTTACAAGAGCGAGAAGATCCTGGCCTGCCGTGAGCTTACCGGAGCGACGGCGCGCCTGCTGGGCGAGTTTATGGAGCGCGAGCCGTTTGCGGCGCGCGAGCGGGAAGAGAAAGGATGATGGTGGAGAGTCGGACCTACTTCGAGGCCGTTGCGCCGCAGTGGGACGCCCTGCGAAAAGGGTTCTTCTCCGATGCAGTTCGCGAGAAGGCCCTCGACGTGGCCGGCGTTGAGCCCGGGCGACTTGCCGCCGACATCGGCGCCGGGTCGGGCTTTGTCACAGAGGGGCTTCTCAGGCGCGGGCTCCGCGTCATCGCCGTTGATCGCTCGGAAGCCATGCTCGAGGAGATGAGAAGAAAATTCGGCGAGGGCGGCGCCGTCGACTACCTGAACGGCGGGGCGGAAGCCCTGCCCCTGGAAGACCGGTCCGTGGACTACGCCTTTGCCAACATGTGCCTCCACCATGTCGACTCACCCCCCGCGGCGATCCGGGAGATGGCGCGCATCGTGAAACCCGGCGGCAGGCTCGTCATCACCGATTTGGACCGGCACAATTTCGAATTCCTGCGCACGGAGCACTGCGACCGCTGGATGGGCTTCGACCGGCCGGACGTGGCTCTCTGGATGTCGGAGGCCGGACTTCAGGATGTCCAGGTCGACTGCGCTGGCGAGAACTGCTGCGCCGCCTCGCAGAGCGGCGACAGGGAGGCGGCCGTTGGGATTTTCGTCGCCTGGGGAATTCGCCGCGGGCATGCCCATATGCGCCCCGGCCGAGTCGACAATCGCCATTGGTGACTTTCTTGTCGGTAAGGAGCTGCATTCCCTTCGCGGCGGGATATCGGATGGATCTTCTGATCGATGAAGCTCTGAACTCCGTGCCGGAAAGCTCTTTCGGGTCATGATGGGAAGCGGGCGGGCCTGACAACCGCCTGCAAGAGGTGAAGGAAACATGGATCAGAGTCAGAAAAAAAAGAAAATGAATAGAATTGAATTGCCCACATTGCAGTCCGGAAGCGTCTGCGCGCTCCCCGCTGATGCGGGCTGGAACGAGGAAATCAGGGTTATGAACATCGATCTTGTCGTGATCGATCTCACGGCCTGCGCCCGGTGTGTCCCGACAGGGGATCAATTGGAGCATGCCGTGCGGCTTCTCACCCCGGTGGCCGAGGCAATGGGGATCGAACTGAAGTACCGGGCCATCGTCGTACAATCGGAAGACGAGGCGAAACAGCACGCGCTTCTCAGCTCCCCGACGATCCGCATCAACGGCCGCGACATCGCCCAGGACATCCGTGAATCGGTGTGCGAGTCCTGCGGCGACCTTACCGAGAACAATACCGTAGTCGATTGCCGTGAGTGGCATTACAGGGGGAAGGTTTACTCTTCCGCGCCGCTGCCCATGCTTCTGGAAGTCATTACGGGCGCCATGCTGAACATCGACAAAGAGCCGCCGGTTACCCCAGCACCTCTTGACGAATTGCCCGATAACCTCAAAACATACTTTGCAAACAAGAAACGGGTCGGAATTTGATGCTGTGACCAGAGCTGACGACAGAAGTCAGCAGACTGAAATGCAATGACAAGCGGATGTCAGGGCGCGTTTCTGACGGATTCCACCCGATCTCTTTGAATCAGAGTTTTTTCAGCCCCTCCACGAGGGGCCACCGGACGGCTCAGGTGAAGCCGACGCCGGACTCCCCCCCGAAGCCGACCGTGACCTTGCCGCCCTCGACGATGACGGGGACGGCCATCTTCCCGCCCGAGTATTCGAGCATCTTCTGCAGGTCCTGGATGTCCGCATCGACATCGATGAAGACCGCCCTGTCCCCGTAGGCCTCCCGGGCCTTCGTGCAGTGCGGTCACCAGTTCGTGCCGTAGATGAGTGCCTTCTCCTCCATGAGCCGTCTCCTTTTCGTTCAACTCTGCTACAGCAATTCGGGGTTCACGTCACGGGTCCAGGGCGCACCGGAGTTCTTCCAGCCTGTTGCCGCGCCCCCGCCGCCGTCGCTGCCCTCGAAACCGTCCACGACGTTGTAGACATTCCGGAATCCCGCCCCGGCCAGGCGGTTGACCGCGTCCGCACTGCGGTATCCCGCGCGGCAGATCACCAGGATGACATCCCCGGGCGCGAACCGCTGCCGGGTCCTGGCCTCGAACTCGGGGTTGTCCCGCAGGGAGCCGCCTCGCATCCTCAAATGGGCGGGGATGCTGTACGCCATGGTCGGGTGCCCTTGACTCAGGTATTCCTCGCGCGTGCGGCAGTCGAGGATCCTGACCCGGTCAGGGTCGGCCTTCCACATCTCGTAGGCCTGCCGCGCCGTCACGTACTTGCCGATGACCGTCTGCTTACGCTTGTCCTGCGGGACGGGCGTTTCGGCAATCCCCTGCGAGGCAAGGAAAACGAGGCAAAGGATTCCCATGAGGAATCGGACTGCCATGTTTTTCCTTTGGCGGACGCCTCGAGCGCTTCCCCCCTCTGCGTCACTTTGCCGGCACGTTTTTGTAGTCATTGTCCCTTCGCTGCCCGAGATCCTTGCAGACGGGTGCCGGCCAGGCAAACCCCGGGATCTCCTTCACGAGAAAGGACTCCGCCAGCGGCCGGCTGATCATGCGCTTCGCGTAGGCCCACTGCAGCTCCTGGAAGCGGTCGATGTCAGCCGGGGCGAAGGTCCCCGATTCGATCTTCCGCATCTGCGTCTTGACATCCGAGGGGTAGACGGCCGGGTTGAGCTTGACGTGGATCGTCCTGCCCGTCGAGACCTGCTGGACGAAGAACTCGCTCTCCGTGAGCGTGTTGTCGATGTGATGGGTGCCGAAGCGGAGCCTCGCCCCCGTGAGGTAGGCCGCCACGTCGCCCCCGCAGGCCGAGTTGTTGGAGACGATGCGCAGGTCCGCGCGGTCGACGATGCCGCCCGCAAAGAGCCTGTCGAAGGCGACACGCAGGGCCGCGGCGCTCTCCACGAGCCCGCCGCAGAAGTGGCCATGGTACTTGATGAGATCCTTGAGCGTGATCGTCTTGGTCATTTGGGCATACCGGCCGTACTTGTTCTCCGTGTCCCTCACCAGGAAGGTCGGGGCATGGGGGCTCGTCCCCAGCCATTCGGGGAAGTACCACTCCGGGGATACGTCCGTCGTGGGCAGGCAGATCCCGGAGGCGTCGTCGGCCGCAAGAGCGGGCGCCGCACTCAGGGCAATCAGAAGCAGGATGGAGATCAGTTTCTTCACGGTGGCACCTCGAACCGCAGGGTGTGTTTCATCTGAACAGAGTGATGATCTTGTAGGCCGTCATGATGACGATGAGGACACCGAAAAGCTGCTTGAGGCGCCCGCTGGGCACATAGAGGCTCGTGAGTCGTGCCCCGATGAAAGAGCCCACGGCGCCGACGATCAGCAGCGTGACGGTCAGGGTCGGGTTCCAACGGGCCGTACCGATGTGGGGGATGAGGGACGAAAAGGAGGGCGGGCAGACGGCGAAGGCGTTGATCCCGGCGGCCATCTTGGTGTTGAAGCCCACGAGGATCAGAGTCGGCATCAGGAGAAACCCCGGCCCGATGCCCAGAAACCCGCTCAGAACGGAAATGGGGACGGCGAGGATAAGGGCGAGGCGGAAGTTCTCGTTCCCCGGCCGCTCCTGCACGGGACGAAAGAGCCTGTAGGAGAGGTAGAGAACCGACGCGAGGTAGGCAAACCAGACGTACACCTGGTCCACGTACTGGACCAGCCAGGCGCCCGCCGGGGCCGTCAGGGTGGTGATCAGCGCCAGTGTGATCGCCTTTCGCCAGTCCACGAGCCTGCTCCGGGCGAATCCGAAGACGGCAAAGAGGGCCGTGATGCCGTTGAGCAGGAGGCTCAGGGGCTGGACCTGGTGGACGAGGTCCGGAAGGAAAAGCCCGAGGAAAGGGACGGCGGAGAAGGCCACGCCGAGGCCCAGCATCCCCGAGACCACGGAAAGGATGAATAGCCCGATTGCCGTGATGACAAGCGCGCTCATGATGCTTCCCCCTTCCGGCTCGGTGCGCCACGCACCCGCCGTCCTGTCGCCGGTTTATCCGGCTTCCTCCTTGCACTCCCCCGAGGCTTTCAGGTCGAGCAGCCACTGCCGGATCCGGTTGCGATCCGGGACGGCCCCGACGGAGACGATGCGGCCGTTGATCACGAGGGCCGGGACCCCCAGGACCCCGAATTTCGCGATCTCGGAAGGATCCGTCACGTGGGACAGATCCCCCGGGATCTTCAACTCCGCCATCACCTCCCGGACGTCCCTCTCGATCCTGTCGCAGTTGAAGCAGCCGGGGCCCAGGACCTGGATCCGGACGCCGCCCGAAGGGGCCTCTTCCTTGATTTCCCCCGTGAAGACCCTGAACGCCCGCAGAAGGGCGTCCTTGTACTCATCGGCCATCTTCGGCGGGATGTAGTTCCGGCCTGCAATGCCCTTGTAAAGGATCTCCCGGCACTCCGCGTCGGTCTTTCCCGAGGCCGTTTTCGCCAGGTCCTCCATGACCCTCCTGAGCCCGATGATGCCCAGCTTCCGGTCGCCCATCGTGATCTGCACGACATCGCCCGCCATGACGCACTCCTTTCACGTTTGCTCCCGCTCGTTTCGATCCATCTCCTGCCGGCAGAAGGCCTCGACGGCCTCGCGGATGGAATCCCGGATCACCCGGACCCGCGCGAGTTTCTCCTCCTCCGTCCCCTCCAGGCGCGCCGGGTCCGTGAAGCCCATGTGGACGTGCCTGGCCGGTCCCGGGAAGATGGGGCAGGCCTCCGCCGCCGATTCGTCGCAGACGGTGATGACATAAGAGAACAGGGTCCCCGCCTTCAGGACGTCGAACACGCTCCGCGTGGCTTTCCCGGAGATGTCGATCCCCACTTCCTTCATGACGGCCACGGCCAGCGGATTCAATGTCCCCGGCTCGAGGCCCGCGCTCTCGGCCTCGAAGCTCTCGCCGCAGAGACGGTTCATCCAGGCCTCGGCCATCTGGCTGCGGGCGCTGTTGTGGATGCAGACAAAGAGGACTTTCTTCTTTTCCATCTCAGGGTTCCTTTTGCACGGGTTTTTGCTGCGCCCGGGTCAACCTTTCAGTTTCTGGTAGAGCCCCGTCAGCTTCGTCCGGTAGGCGTTTCGGATCATGGCCTCGTCCTCGCCCAAGGGTTTGACGGGGACGAGGTCCATCACCTCCTCGGGGGTCAGTCCCGAGTCGTCGACGGTCTCGACGGCGCCCTTGAGCATTTTCTTGATCCCCTTCCAGGCCTGCTTGTCCGTCAGGCCGAAGGACTTTCCCAGATCGAGGAGCTCGAAGAGCTGGAACCACAGGTAGGTGGGGCCCATCGCCGTGACGATGGCATAGGCCTCGAGCTTGCCTTCATCCACCTCGGGGCAGTCTCCCAGCTTCTTGAAGAGCTTGAAGAGGTCTTCCTTTTCTTTTTTCGAGATTCCCGGGCCGAAGGCGACGGGGTTGTAGCCCTCGTTGACGTAGGACGGGGCGTTGGGGATCATCCGCACGATCCGGTCGAACCCCCCGAGCCCCTCCGAGAGCGCCTTGATCGTGAACCGGGGCGCCAGGGAGACGAGGACGGCGCCGGGTTCGAGCGCTGCCTTGATCTCCGCCAGCCCGCCCCCGACGGCCGGCGGGTGAAGGGCGAGGAAGACCAGGTCCTGGCCCGCCGCCTTCGCGTTGTCGCCCTGTGCGGTCTGGATTTTCGGGAATTTCTCCTTGAGCTTCCGGAGGACCTCCCCGTTTGCGTCGCTGACGACGACGATCGAGGGAAGCATCCGCTTCCGGTTCAGCGCTTCGAGAATGATCCGGGTGACCCGTCCCCCTCCGATAAACCCCAGCGATTGGACCTTCATCACACCGTGCCTCCTTGTCTAAATCCCGGATCCGGCGATAAGAAGCCGGGAGCCCTGTTGGAAGGGTCATTGCGAGCACCCGCGGGGTGCGCGGCACACTCTTGCAAACGGCGAGATCGCCGCGCTTCGCTCTCGATGACGCGGTTTATCGCCGGCTTCGAGTAAATTATGGATTGCGATTATCAGTTTCGTCTATCGCTTTCCGGCGAGGATACCCTTGAGGTCGTCCACCGTAGGGATTTTCCCCGCGACGACCACGTTCCCGTCCACCAGGACGGCCGGGGTCATTCTGACGCCAAGCTTGGCGATCTGGAGCATGTCTCGGACGTGCGTGACCTCTGCGTCGAGACCCAGCTGCCTGCATGCCTCGAGAACGTTTTTCTCCGTGGCCTCACAGCGTGCGCAGCCCGGTCCGGCAACCTGGATTTTCATGATGAATCCCTCCTACAGAATGAAGTTTCCGAAGAACCATCCCACGAAGGTCCCGAGGATAACGATGGTGATGACGTAGACGACGGACTTCTTGAGGCCGAAGACCCGCGCGATGGCGACCCAGTTCGGCAGGCTCAGGCCCGGCCCCGTGAGCAGGAGCGCCAGCGCGGGCCCTTTCCCCATGCCGAGTTTCATGAGGGTGTCCACGAAGGGGGCCTCCGTCATGGTGGCGAAGTAGCTCACGGCCCCGATCATGGTGGCGAGAAAGGACGCCGTCACCCCGTTGCCGCCCAGCCATTGGCGAATCCATGCTTCCGGCAGAAGCTTCCCGATGACGCCGACGGCGAACACGCCGGCCAGAAGCAGGGGCAGGATGATCCGGACAAACCACCACGTCTCGCGAAGCCAGCTCTTGACCTCGTCCGTCGAGAACATTTTCAACGCGTAGCCAAACAGGATGATCGTCGCGATCCCCCAGATGATCACCTTCTGCCAGTAGGGCCCCGTCTGACCGATGTAATTGGGGGCAAGAAGGGAAACGACAATCAGAAGGAGCAGGATCGCGTGCCGCCGGGAGACAATCTCCCCTTTTTCCCGTGTCCCTTCCGCCACGACGATTTCCTCGCGCACCTCGTTGCGGAAAGCCAGGGTCATGACCCAGCCGACGGCGAAGGCCATGGCCAGGGACGCCGCAACACGCGCCACGACGATCTCGCCCCCCAGGATGTTCCCCGTGTAGACCAGGGATAGGATATTGGCCGACGGAGCCACCCAGAGAACGATGAAGGCCACGCCGACGGCGGCGCCGCTGAAGTAGAGGCCCGCCGAGACGGGGATGACCGTACAGGAGCAGGCTGCCACGAAGAAGCTGGCGACACCCGCCAGGGAAAAGGACTTCGCCTTGTTTGCCTTTTCGCCCAGGTAGCTGAGAATCGCCTCCTGGTTGATGAAGGCCACCATGGCGCCGGCCAGCATGAAGGCCGGCACGAGGCAGGTCAGCACGTGGGTTGCGACATAGTCCTGCAGGGCGAGAAGACCTGCCATGATCAATTCCATCAACATTTGAAAACTCCTCTTCTTAGACGGAGCGGCCTTTCTTGGATCGCTTACACCTTGCTTCGGGGTTTTCCGCCTGTTACGACCGGCTTCTTTCTCACTTCCTCGCGGCGGATGTCGGGAAGCCGACGAAGGATCCGCCTGATTTCAACGTCGTCGCCGAGCCATTTTTCCATCATGCCGAGCATCTCGACGGCATAGGGATTGGCATCGTTTCCGATCAGCCGATAATTCACCCAGAGCCCGTCTTTTTTCGACTGCACGAGTCCCGCGTCCTCCAGGATTTTGAGGTGCTTGGACACGGTCGGCTGGGTTATGCCGAGGGCCTCCTGCATCTCGCAAACGCACATCTCCTTCTGCTGGAGCATCTTGACCATCTTGACCCGGTTGGGGTCCGACAGGGCCTTCATGACCCGGATGAAGTCTTTCATGGCGGCTCCCTTCATATAGCTATATGGCTATATAGTTATCTGAACGCCTCTTGTCAACGGGAAAAAGGGCCGTCACCGGGACGGTTTTCAGGATTGCATCGGGGGAGGGATTGGGTATATAGGTTGCCCGGAAAAAGATGGAAGTCAGGAAGCCGGGAAGTTGGGAAGTCCGGAGAATCGTGCACTTCGCGGGTTGTCGGAACCCGGTCCAGACTTCTCACCTTCTTAGCCTCTCAACTTCGTGCCCGCATTGGATTGGATGGGTATGTCCGGATCGTGCGGCCATGACAGCTTGACGTGCAGCAAAGGGGAGATGGAATGACCGAGCAGACCAACACCGAGCAGTACGAGCGCCTGGCGCAGCTCTACATGAAGGAAAAGCGCTACCCCGAGGCGATCGCCGTCTACCGGCAGCTCATCCAGATGAAGCCCGACATGGACTCCTTCGTTCTGTGCCTTGCCTGGGCCCTCAAGGACAACGGCGAGGTCGAGGAGGCCGTCGTCCAGTTCGAGAAGCTCTTCCAGAAGGAGCTGGCCAGGAAACTCTTCACGGGGTTTGCCTTCGACGAGCTCGTGCGCCTGTTCCGCGAGGCGAAGCAGTACGACCGGCTCGTGGAGGTCTGTGAGCGGGCCGTGGCCGTCCAGAAGAAGGACGTCCACCTGCGCCACACCCTCGGGGACGCCTACCTGCGCGCGGGGCGGCACGGGGAGGCCCTGGCGGTCTTCGAGGCCCTGGCGGCCGAGGAGCCCGACATGTCCGTATTCCACGCATCCGTGGGCGGCGCGCTGGTCGCCGCCGGGCGGTTCGACGAGGCCGAGGCGGCCTACCGGCGGGCCATCGAAAACGACTTCCCGGGCAAGGAGGGGATGTTTCTCAACCGGATGGGGCAGGCCTGCATGCTCAAGGGCGACTACGGGAGGGCCGAGAGCGCCTTCCGCAGGGCCGCGGCGGCTTCCCCGGAAGAGGCGGTCTTCCGCTGCGACCTGGGGGATGCCCTCGTGATGCTCGGGCGCGTGGAGGAGGCCTTCCGGTCCTACGGCGAGGCCGTCGGCATCAACCCCGCCTTCGAGGGGAGCTACTACTACCGGCTCGGCAACCGGCTGATGAAAGAAAGCCGCGCCCCCGAGGCGGTGGAAGCCTTCCGTCGGGCAGGCGCGGCGGATCCTGCCAATGCCTTCTACCGGCTCTCGCTGGCCGGGGCCCTCGGCGCCTGCGGGCGCACGGTCGAGGCGAAAGAAATCCTCGAGGCCCTCAGAACTCCGGAGGAGGGCTCTTGAGGAGCTTCGCGAAGCGGTCCTTCTCCACGGCCTTCTCGAAGGCCTCCTCGGGGCTGATCAGCCGCCGCTGCAGCAGGTCGGCGATCGAGTCGTCGAGCGAGATCATGCCCATCCTTCTGCCCGTCTGGATGACGGTCATCAGCTGGTAAGTCTTCTGCTCGCGGATGAGGTTGGCCGCCGCGGGCGTCACCAGCAGGATCTCCAGGGCCGCGATGCGGCCCGGCTTGTCCACGCGCTTGAAGAGGGCCTGCGACATGACCCCTTTGAGCGATTCCGACAGCGACGTCCGGATCTGGGACTGCTGGTCCGCGGGGAACATGTCCACGATGCGGTCGATGGTCCTCGTGGCCCCCATGGTGTGCATGGTGGACAGGACCAGGTGGCCCGTGTTGGCCGCCTCGATGGCCAACATCGTCGTCTCCAGGTCGCGCATTTCGCCGACGAGGATGATGTCGGGGTCCTCGCGCAGGGCGGCCCGCAGCGCCTTGGCGAAGGACTGCGTGTGGGTCTCCACCTCGCGGTGGTTGATGATGCACTGCTTGGGGTGATGCACGAACTCGATGGGGTCCTCGATCGTGACGATGTGGCACTTGCGGTTCGCGTTGGCGTGCTCGATCATGGCCGCCAGCGTCGTCGACTTGCCGCTCCCGGTGGGGCCCGTGAGGAGCACCAGGCCGCGCGGCAGCATGGCCAGCTGCTTGAGGACCTGGGGAAGCCCCAGCTGATCGACGGTGAGGACCGTGGAGGGGATTTCGCGGAACACGGCGCCGATGCCGTTTTTCTGCTTGAAGTAGTTGCAGCGGTAGCGGGCGACTCCCTCGACCTCGTAGCCGAAGTCCAGATCGCCCGTCTCCTCGATCTCCTGGCGCTGCCCGGGGGTGAGGATCTCGAAGAGCATCTCCCGCAGTTCCTCGTCGTCGAGGGGCTCGTCGGCGATCTTCTCCATGTCGCCGCGGACGCGCAGGGCCGGGGGCGAGCCGGCGAAGAGGTGGAGGTCGGAGGCGCCCCGGTCGTGCTGCAGGGCGAACAGATCGTCGATTCTTGCCATAGGTCAATCCCCTTCC
>MVQS01000093.1 GCA_002067855.1 Syntrophaceae bacterium PtaB.Bin038 | reverse complement strand
GTCGCCGGTCAGGAGGTTGTCGATGCAGATGACCTCGTGACCCTTTTCAATCAGGAAATCGCACAGATGGCTTCCGAGAAAGCCCGCCCCGCCGGTGATCAGTGTCCGTTCCATAGAGCTGTGCTTCAACCTTCCGATTGACGTGATGCTCAAAGAAAGGGAATGCTAGTACCAGATGCCTGTTTTGTCAATGTTTTTCTGCCCTGCGCCCCCTCGCGGACGGCCGTCCGGGGCCCCGGGGGGGGTCCGTGCCGGCCGCCTCGGATCCAAATCATCCTTGACAGGGGAATAAAAAAAATATAGTGAAATTCACTTTGTTCCTGCACTCAGGCGTAAAAAGCCGATTGCAAATCAGCACTTCCGGGGACGGACGATGGAAGACAGCGACCTCTTGAAGGTGAGGAAGGACAAGATCGAGGCGCTCGCCGCATCGGGCGTGGAAGCCTACCCCAACGACGCGAAGGTGACGCACCTCTCCGCGCAGCTCCACGGGGCCTACGGGCAGATGGACAACGAGGCCCTGGAGAAGGTCACCGAGCGCTTCGCCGTGGCCGGCCGGGTCATGGCGATCCGGAATTTCGGCAAGGGGGCCTTCGTGGCCCTGCAGGACCGCAAGGGGAGGATCCAGGCCTTCATCCGCAAGGACAAGCTCGGCGACGAGCTCTTCGCCCTGTTCAAGACGATCGACGTGGGCGACATCGTCCATATCACGGGCCGGGTCATCAAGACGCGCACGGGGGAGCTCACGATCGAGGCAGAGGGGTTGAGGCTCCTGACCAAGTGCCTGCGGCCCCTGCCGGAGAAGTGGCACGGGCTGACGGACGTCGAGATCCGATACCGCCGGCGCTACCTCGACCTGGTCGTCAACCCCAAGGTCAAGGAGGTCTTCGAGACGCGCAGCCGGATCATCCGGTACATCCGGGAGTTCCTGCACGACCGGGACTTCCTCGAGGTGGAGACCCCCATGATGCAGCCCATGGCCGGCGGGGCCATGGCCAAGCCCTTCAAGACGCACCACAACGCCCTGGGGCAGGACCTCTACCTGCGGATCGCACCGGAACTCTACCTCAAGCGTCTCGTCGTGGGGGGGATGGAGCGGGTCTTCGAGCTCAACCGCAATTTCCGCAACGAGGGGGTTTCGACGCTGCACAACCCCGAGTTCACCATGATCGAATTCTACATGGCCTACGCCACGTACGAGGACCTCATGACGCTCACCGAGGAGCTGATCACCTCGCTCGTCCGGGAGATCTTCGGGAGCCTCAAGGTCACCTACCAGGGGACGGAGCTGGACTTCTCGCCCCCCTGGACGCGGATCACGGTCAGGGAGGCCCTGGTGAAATACGCCGGCCTCGATCCGGCTGCCCTGGACGATGCGGGCAAGGCCGCGCGGGAGGCGGAAAAGAGAGGGATCCGTTTCGAGGGGAACCAGCCCCTGGGGAAGATCCTGATGGGGATCTTCGACGAGGTCGTGGAGGAGAAGCTCATCCAGCCCACCTTCGTCACCCACTACCCGTTGGAGGTCTCCCCGCTGTCGAGGAAAAACAGCAGGAACCCCGAACTCGTGGACCGATTCGAGCTCTACATCCACGGCCGAGAGATCGCCAACGCCTTCTCCGAGCTTAACGACCCGGCGGACCAGAAGAACCGCTTCCTCATGCAGCTCGAGCAGCGTGACGCCGGCGACGAGGAGGCCCACGGCATGGACGAGGACTACATCACGGCCCTCGAGTACGGGATGCCCCCCACGGCGGGCGAAGGGATCGGGATCGACCGCCTCGTGATGCTGCTCACCGACTCGCCGTCGATCCGCGACGTGATCCTCTTTCCCCACATGCGGCGCCGGGAGACGGGGGAGCCTTTCAAGGCGGAAGGCGACGAGAAAGCATAGCGAAGTTAGGAAGGTAGGAAGAGCAGAAGAGCGGACAGGATCCCCTTTTTCCCATCCGCTCTTCCTCGCTTCCTCACTTCCGCTCTTGACTCACTGACGAGCTGCCGGCGTCGGGGATGAGACCCCGGGTCATAAACCTTGCAAGCACTATAAGGAAGGGTTACACTCCAGCCCATCATGCCCTACGAATTGTTCGTCAGCCTCCGGTACCTCCGGGCCAAACGGAAACAGGTCTTCGTTTCCATCATCACCTTCATCTCCATGGCGGGCATCCTCCTGGGGGTCGCGGCGCTCATCATCGTGCTGGCCGTGATGAACGGCTTCGAGAAGGAGCTGCGCGACAAGATCCTCGGGATCAACGCCCACATCATCCTCATGGAGTACACGGGCCCCATGAAGGATTACGGGCGCATCCAGCGCGAGGTGTCCTCCGTGCCGGGGGTCACGGCCTCCACGCCGTTCATCTACAGCCAGGCGATGCTGAAACACGGCGACAGCGTGAGCGGCATCGTGATGAGGGGCCTCTCGCCGGCGGACGCCCGGGACGTGATCAACCTGGGCCGGATGCTGGAGGGCCGCCTCGAAAACCTTTCGCCGCAGGGGCGCCGGGAGATGAACGCCCCCGGGGCCCCGGCCGACGTCCCCGGCATCGTCCTCGGGAAGGAACTGGCCCGCCACGTGGGGGCGTCCCTCCACGACGCGGTCCACGTCGTCTCGCCCCAGGGGATCGCCACCCCCATGGGCATGGTCCCCCGGATGAAGAAATTCGTCGTCGTGGGCATCTTCGAGTCGGGGTTCTACGAGTACGACTCGACGCTGGCCTACACGTCGCTCGCCGACAGCCAGGAGTTCCTCGGACTGGGCGACCGGGTCACGGGCCTTGAAATAAAAGTGGATAACATCTATAAGGCAAGGGAAATCGCCGGGGCGATCGAGATGAAGCTGGGCTACCCCGCCTGGGCGAGGGACTGGATGAAGATGAACCGCAACCTCTTCGCGGCCCTGCGCCTGGAGAAGCGGGTCATGTTCATCATCGTGGGCCTCATCGTGCTCGTGGCGGGCTTCAACATCATCTGCACGCTCATCATGGTGGTCATGGAGAAGACCAAGGACATCGCGATCCTGAAATCCATGGGCGCCACGTCGAAGAGCATCATGAAGATCTTCATGCTCCAGGGGGTGATCATCGGGGGCATCGGCACG
>MVQS01000092.1 GCA_002067855.1 Syntrophaceae bacterium PtaB.Bin038 | reverse complement strand
CCAGGCGATGTCGATGTTGTCCTTCCCGGCCGTGAGGATGTTGCCCCAGCTCGGGGTGGGCGGCTGCACGCCGATTCCGAGGAAGCTCAGGGCCGACTCCGTGAGGATCGCCCCGGCCACACCGAGGGTCGCCGCCACGAGCACCGAGGCCATGCAGTTGGGCAGGACGTGAATGAAGATGATCCTCGCGTCGCTCGCCCCGATGACGCGGGCGGCCTGCACGAAATCACGCTCCTTGAGCGAGATGAAATCGGCCCGCACCAGGCGCGTGATCCCCATCCAGCCCGTGGCGCCGATGATGATCATGATGTTCCAGATCGAGGGCTCCAGGAAGGCGATGACCGCCAGGATCAGGAAGAACGTGGGGAAGCACAGCATGATGTCGACGAAGCGCATGATGACCGCGTCGACCCACCGGCCGTAGTAGCCGGCCACCGCACCGAGGATCGTGCCGATGAGGATCGCGATGCCCGTAGAGACGAAGCCCACCTTGAGAGAGATCTGCGCCCCCCAGATCATCCGCGACAGCACGTCGCGCCCGAGCTGGTCCGTCCCGAACCAGTGCACTGCCGAGGGGGGCTGCAGGATGTTCTTGAGATCGATCGCCGTGGGATCGTAGGGGGCGATCCAGGGCGCGAGGACCGACAGGACGAAGAGCAGCACGACCAGGGCGCTTCCCGCAACGGCGAGGCGGTTTTTCGAGAATCGGTACCAGAAGTCGGTTTTCATCGTGCGATCCCTCGTCTGCCCCTCAGGAGATCCGGATCCGCGGGTCCGCGAGCGCGTAGGAGACGTCGGCCAGCAGGTTCCCGACGAGTGTCAGCACGGCCCCGATCACGAGAATCCCCATCACGACGGGGTAGTCGCGGGCCATGACGGCCATGTAGAACAGCTGCCCCATCCCGGGGATGCTGAAGATCGTCTCAAAGATGACGCTCCCCCCGATGAGCCCCGGGACCGACAGGCCCAGCAGCGTGATCACGGGGAGCATGGCGTTTCGCAGGGCGTGCTTGTAGATGACGGTCCGCTCGGGCAGGCCCTTGGCCCGGGCCGTGGTGATATAGTCCTGGCGGATCACCTCCAGCATGTTGGAGCGCATGTACCGGGAGAGCCCCGCAAGCCCCCCGAAGGCGGCGATCGAGACCGGCAGGATCAGGTGCTTGAGAAAGTCCCAGAAGGCCGCGGCGGGCGGGAGGTACTCGTAATTCAGGGACCGGATGCCCGAGATGGGCAGCCAGTCCAGATGCAGCCCGAAGAGGATCATCAGCAGAAGCGCCAGCCAGAAGGTCGGGATGGCAAACCCCACGAAGACGACGACGCTCATGACCCGGTCGAACGCCGAGCCCTGCTTCACCGCCGAGAGCACCCCGATGGGGATGGCGATCAGGAATATGAGCGCCATGGAGAGAACGTTCAGGAACACCGTGATGGGAAGCCGCTCGAGGATCTTGGCCGACACGGGCCTGGCGTCGGGCGAAAAGGACACCCCGAGGTCGAGCACGAGGAGACGGCCCAGCCACTTGCCGTACTGCACGTGCAGGGGCTTGTCGAGGTCGTACATGGCCCGCAGTCGCTCCTTCATCTCGGCCGTCACGCGGGGGTTCATCTCCGTCTGCAGATCCGTCGGGGAGCCCGGCGCAAGGTGCATGACGGAGAAACAGATCACCGTGATCCCGAAGAACAGGGGGACCATGAAAAGGAGCCGTCTTGCCAGGAAGCGCAACATGTCAGGACCTCCCCGAAGCGGGCTCCGGGACCGGCGGGAGGGCGGAAGCCGCCCGCCGAAACCCCTCGAGAACGCCCAACCTCTCGATATTGAGCAAGGTTTTCGAAAGATGCCGCTCCGTGTGGGCCTCTACGGTCAGGATGGGCCGAAGACCATTCCTCTCGAGAATGGAGAAGAATTCCCCGAAGGGGAACGTCCCTTCTCCCACGGGCAGGTGCTCATCCAGGGCTCCCCGGTTGTCGTGCAGGTGGGTCTCCACGAGACGGGGACCCAGCCTGTCCATCCAGGTCTCGAGCGGTGCCCTCGCGAAGGCGTTGAAATGGCCCGTGTCGAAGCAGAATCCCACTCGTTGCGCCGGAAACGAGTCGAGAAGGCGGCCGATCCAATCGGGGTCCGTTTCGTAGACATTCTCCAGGGCGATCCGCGTGTCGAGCTGGTCCGCCAGGGGCAGCAGCTTCGACCAGGTCTCGATGCTGTTCTCCAGCCACTTGCGCCCCGATGAAACGTAGTATCGCTCATCATAGGAGGGGTGAAAGACGATGGCGCGGGGGCGGAAATGAACGGCGATCTCGAAGACGCGCAGGAACCTCCGGAAGCTCACGTAACGGATCTCCGGGTCGACGGCCCCCGGCCGCAGATCCATGAACGGCCCGTGGAAGGTGATGGAGCGATGGGGCCCGCAGAGCTTTTTCGCCAGTCCGGCGTACTCGCCGTCGGTGAACCGGTCCAGGATGGCGCAGTTGAAGGCGATCTCCGGGTTGATCCCTTCCCGGAGGACCTTGTCTAGATGTTTCTGGAGGAGCTGATCGAAAGGGATATGGACCTGAAGGTGTTTCAGGACGTCCTGCATCGCACTTACCCGGAAAGCAAGTAATTATGGCTATTTACCACATATGCACCGTCGAGGCAACGGGCAAATTGAAATTGACAGGCCCTGTGGATATTGTTACAAAAACATAGCGTTAGGGAGCAGGCGGCCGGTCTTCTCAGCCCCTGACGGGAACCCGGGCTTCATGAAACGAGGAGGATGATTGGCTAAGAAGGATTTGTCGACGCGGCAGAAGATTCTCCTGGCCGTCAACGCGGCCCTGGAGAAAAAGGCAAAAAACATCGTGATCCTCAACATCAAGAACGTCACCTCCTTTGCCGATTACACCGTCATCTGCAGCGGCACGTCGGACAGGCAGGTCCAGAGCATCGCCTCCGCCATCGAGGAAGGCATGAAAAAAGCGGGGGCGCTTCCCCTGGGCATCGAGGGAGAGAAGGGCGGGCGATGGGTCCTCATGGATTACGCCGACATCGTGGTCCATGTCTTCTTCGAACCGGTGAGGGAGTTCTACGACATCGAGCGGCTCTGGTCCGATGCCCCGAAGATGGAAGTGGCCGAAGATGCCGGCGAGATCAAATCGCTCCCGAGGGGAATGTGATGTGGCGGAGGTGATCACGGCCCTTGCGGAGCTGCTCTTCCCGACGCTGTGCCTTGCCTGCGGCACAGTCAAGCCTCCGCGTGACGCATACCCTTTCTGCAGCGGCTGCCGCACGGGGGTCCGCGAAATCACGGCACCCCTTTGCCCTTCCTGCGGAATCCCATACCCCGTGGAGGACGGACCCGATCATCTCTGCGGCCGGTGCCTGCTGAAAAATCCCCCCTTCGATGCTGCCAGGTCCTACGGCGTCTTCGAGGCGGTCCTGCAGGACGCCGTCCATGCATTCAAATACGGCGGAAACCTCACCCTCGGGGAACAGCTGGGCCGCCTGATGGCCCGCCGTGAATATCCCTCCTTCCGGATCGAGGATTACGACCTCCTCGTCCCCGTGCCCCTGCATCCCCGGCGGCTCAGGCAGAGGGGATTCAACCAGTCGGTCCTCCTCGCCCGGGAGATCTCGAGGCACAGGCGCATCCCCATGGACTTCCTGGCCCTTCGGCGCGCCGTCGACACCGGGTCCCAGGCGGGCTTGAAAAAGGACGAACGACGGTCTAACATGAAAGACGCTTTCCGTGTGCCCGACCCTTCGAGGGTGCGGGGCCGGCGAATCCTCCTCGTGGACGACGTGCATACGACGGGCAGCACCCT
>MVQS01000091.1 GCA_002067855.1 Syntrophaceae bacterium PtaB.Bin038 | reverse complement strand
CTGCGGCTGCGGCAGGTGAGGATCTGGCTCGACCGGGACAAGCTCCGGGCCTACCAGGTCACGGCGAGCGACGTCTTCCAGGCCCTGGCCCGGGAAAACGTGGAGCTGCCCGGCGGGAGGATCGAGAGCGCCACGAAGGAGTATTCCGTCAAGATCAAGGGGGAGTTCGCCCGGGCGCAGGATTTCAACGACCTGATCGTCACCTACTTCCGCGGGGCTCCCGTGCGCATCCGGGACCTCGGGAGCGCCGAGGACGGCCTCGAGGAGCGCCGCTCCATCGCGAGGCTCAACGGGATGCCGGCCGTGGGGCTGGGCATCCAGAAGCAGTCGGGGACGAACACCGTCGAGGTCATTGATCTCGTCAAGAAGGAACTCAAGAAGCTCGAGAGGACCTTCCCGCCGGGGATGAACATCAGCGTTTCCTTCGACCAGTCCCGCTTCATCAAGACCTCCATCAACGAGGTGCAGAACCACCTGATCATCGGCGGCCTGCTGGCCGTGCTGGCCGTCTTCCTGTTTCTGCGCAACGTCCGGACGACGCTCATCAGCGCCCTGGCCCTGCCCATCTCCGTCGTCTCGACCTTCTTCCTGATCAAGGCATTCGGGTTCACCTTCAACAACATGACCATGCTGGGGCTCACGCTCTCCATCGGCATTCTCATCGACGATGCCATCATCGTCATCGAAAACATCTACCGGCACATCGAGGAGGGCATGAAGCCCCGCGAGGCGGCGCATTTCGCCACGGCCGAGATCGGCCTCGCCGTCATGGCCACCACGATGGCCATCGTGGCCATCTTCCTGCCTGTGGCCTTCATGAAGGGGATCATCGGGCGCTTCTTCCTGCAGTTCGCCCTCACCGTCGTTTTCGCCGTGCTCGTTTCGCTGCTCGTCTCGTTCACGCTGACGCCCATGATGTCGTCGCGGTTCCTGAAACGGCACGACAGGGAAGGCCGTGACGGCGCCCGCCACGCGAGGTGGACGAAAGGGTTCCGGCGGGCCGGGGACCGGCTCGAATCCTGGTATGTCAAGACGGAGAGCCTCTACCGCAGGATCCTCGTGTTCTGCCTGGACCGCCGCAACGCGATCCTGCTCGGCGCCGTGGCGGTCTTCGCGCTGAGCCTCTGGATGACCCGGTTCCTGGGCAAGGAATTCGTGCCCCCCGAGGACCAGAGCCAGTTCATCGTCCGGCTCGAGGCCCCGGTGGACTACTCCGTCGACTCCACGGACCGTCTGTTCCAGAAGGCCGAGGCGATCGTCAAGGAGGTCCCGGAGATCACCCGGCTCTACTACTCGCAAGGCGGCGGGAGGATCCGTCAGGTCAACCGCGCCGTCTTCTTCATCACCCTCTCCCCGAAGAAGGAGAGAAAGAGGACGCAGCAGGAGATCATGGCCGACATCCGCAAGCAGCTCCTCCAGATCCCCGGGCTCAAGGCGACGGCGGAGAACATTTCGCTCATCGGCGGCGGGCAGCGCAATGTTCCCATCCAGTACGCCATCCGGGGGACGGACCTCGAGGAGCTTCAGCGCTACGCGAAGAAGATCACGTCGGAGTTCGCGCGGCTGCCGGGGATTGTCGACGTGGACACCTCCCTGGAGACGGGAAAGCCGGAGTTCAAGGTCTTCATAGACCGCGACAAGGCCGCCGACCTCGGCATCAACATCGCCACCATCGCCGAGGCGGTGAACTTCCTGATCGGGGGGGAAGTGGACGTGACGAAGTTCAAGGACGAGAAGAAAGGCCGCCGTTACGACGTCCGTGCGCGCCTCAACCCCGAGGACCGCGTGAACCCGGAGGATGTGGGGAAGATCCATGTCCGCTCCAGGGACGGCAGGCTCGTGGAACTCTCCAACGTGATCCGGGTCGTCGAGGGCGGCGGGCCCAGCGTCATCAACCGCGTCGATCGGCAGCGCGCCGTCACGGTCTACGCCAACCTGGAGAAGAAGCCCATGGGGCAGGCCATGGCCGAGCTCGACGCCATCACGGCCGGCGTGCTGCCCTCGGACTTCACGGCCGTCTACAAAGGGCAGGCGAGCGTCATGCAGGAGTCCTTCCAGTACCTCCTGTTTGCCATCATCCTCGGCGTCATCCTGGCCTACATGGTCCTCGCCTCCCAGTTCGAGAGCTTCATCCACCCCTTCACGGTGCTGCTCTCGATGCCCCTGTCCTTCGTGGGGGCGTTCGGGGCCCTGATGCTCACGGGAAAAACGCTCAATGTCTTCAGCTACATCGGGCTGATCCTGCTCATGGGGCTCGTCAAGAAGAACGCCATCCTGCTCGTGGACTACACCAACACGCTGCGTGCCCGGGGCGTCGCCCGCCGCGAGGCCATCCTGGAGGCGGGGCCCGTGAGGCTGCGGCCCATCCTCATGACGACCTTCGCCATGATCCTGGGCATGCTGCCCGTCGCGGCCGGCCTCGGCGAGGGCTCCGAAACCCGCTCCCCCATGGGGGTGGCCGTCATCGGCGGTCTGCTCACGTCCCTCTTCCTGACCCTCGTCGTCGTCCCGGCGGCCTACGACCTCTTCGACGACGGGCAGGAGTGGCTGAAAAGAAGGGAGTACCGGAAACTGGCCGGCAAGGAGTACTGGGCGAGGCGGGCCGCCCGGGCCCCGGGCCTGATGCGGAAGGCGGCGCGCCTGCCCGGGGCCGCGCTCTCGGCGACGGCGAGGGCGGCCAGGCTCGTGGGCTCCCGGAGAAGACGCGGCGGGAATCCTACTTCCAATCAGCCCTGATCGATACGCGGCCGACGCGCCGGAAGGGAAAGGAGGGGGTCATGAAGATGTTCCTGATCGTCTACTGCGATGCGGCCGACGAGGACGTCATCGACGCCTTCAAGAAAGGCG
>MVQS01000090.1 GCA_002067855.1 Syntrophaceae bacterium PtaB.Bin038 | reverse complement strand
GCAAGCACGACGAGCTGCCCGAGCAGGCCTTCTACATGGTGGGCGGCATCGAGGAAGCCGTTGAAAAGGCCAGGAAGCTGGCCGAATAACCGGTCCGGAGGAGACACCCATGGCGGAAGAACTCTTGCTGGAGATCGTGACTCCGGAGAAGCTGGCCTACAGCGGGACGGTCGACGAGGTGACCTGTCCCGGGAGCGAAGGGGAATTCGGCGTCCTGAGGGGGCACGCCTCGCTGCTGTCGGCGATCAAGTTCGGCGAGCTGAGCTACCTCAAGGACGGCAAGCGCGTCAGCTACGCCGTCAACACGGGGTACGCCGAGGTGACGGGCAGCAAGGTGACCGTGCTCGTCGAGACGGCCGAGCGCGCCGACCAGATCGACGTGGACCGGGCTAGACGTGCGAAGGAGGCGGCCGAGCAGAAGCTGGCGAAGTTCGCCAAAGAGGACCCGGAGTACGAGCGGGCCAAGATCGCCCTCGAAAGGGCGGAGGCGAGGCTCAAGATCGCGGGTCAGCAGTAACCCGCAGTATCGCTTTTTGATGAAAAACAGGAGGGGCCGGGAATGAATCCCGGCCCTTTTTTCATTGACTTTTGTATGCAATTTTCTTATAAATAAAAATTTGCAAAAGTTTACACGAGCCGGCACGGGAAACCGGGACGGCTGCGGCGCTGCCGCAGAGTGAGGAGCCATGGCAAAGATTGCGACCTTTGCCGTCATGATCGTCTTCTGGCTGGTCCTGTCCGGAATGTTCGACGCCTTCCACACGTCCCTGGGCCTGTTCTGTGCTTTGCTGGTCGCGCAGTTCGGTCACAACCTGCTGTTTTTCAGCGGCAACCCCAGGACCTGGACGGTCGTTTTCTTCGGCATGGTCCTCTACCTTCCCAGCCTGTTCTGGGAGATCCTCCTCGCGAACCTCCAGGTGGCCTACATCGCCTGCCATCCCCGCATGCTCGAACTCATCGACCCGCAGGTGATCCGCTTTCGGACGAAACTCCGGACGAGGGTCTCCCGGGTCGCCCTCGGCCAGTCGATCACGTTGACCCCCGGGACGATCACCGTGGACATCCGGGACGACGAGTTCACGGTCTACGCCCTGACCCGCAGCGCCGCCCGGGGGTGTCCCGGGGCCATGGAGGAGCGGATCGGGAAAATCGTGGAGAGGCCCCTGCGATGATGAATCCCTTCATGCTCGGCGGGGCGGTGGCCATCCTGCTGCTGATGCTGGCGGCCCTCTACCGTCTGGTCTGGGGGCCGACGGTCTTCGACCGCATCGTCAGCGCCAACATGATCGGCACGAAAACCACGGCGCTGCTGCTCTTCATCGGCGTGCTCTACGAGCACCTCGAGATGTTCGTGGACATTGCGATCGCCTACACGCTGCTGAACTTCATCACGACTCTGGCGGCGGCGAAGTACTTCCAGCGGCGGCCGCCCGTCGACGCCAGCGCAGCGGGCACCGCGGGAGAGGAGGGAAAACCATGATCGATCTCGTCTCGACGGTCCTGATCGCCGCGGGCATCCTCTTTTTCGCCTTCGGGGTCGTGGGGCTGCTGCGCTTCCCCGATTTTTACACCCGGCTCCACGCGGCGGGAAAAAGCGATTCGCTGGGCTCGGTGCTCATCGTGACCGGGTTCGCCCTCTACAGCCTGAAAACCCTGTCCGCGCCGGCGGTCCTGGTCGCCATCAAGATTTTCTTCATCGCCCTGTTCATTTTCATCGCGAGCCCGACGGCGACCCACGCGATCACCCAGACGGCCATGTCCGTGGGCGTCAAACCCTGGGAAAAGGGGGAGAAGCGGCGATGATCTGGCAACTGGACCTGCTCCTCCTGACCCTGGTCGTCATCTGCGCGGTGGCGGCCATCACCGTGCGGGACCTGCTGGCCGCCACGGTCATTTTCAGCGTCTACAGCTTCCTGATGTGCCTGCTATGGGCCGAGATGGGGGCCGTGGACGTGGCCCTGACGGAGGCGACCGTGGGTGCGGGGGTGAGTTCCATCCTGTTCATCGCCACGATCCTGCACACCTCGAGGAGGAGCAAAGATTGAAGAAGCGGGCCCTGATCTCCACCCTGTTCACCGGCGCCCTGCTGCTGTACGGCACGGGCGATTTCCCGCCCTGGGGCGACCCGAACGCCCCGGCGGCGAGGCACGTCTCGCCGCTCTACATCGAGAGGTCGGTGGAGGACACGCACGTGCCCAACGTCGTGACGGCGGTGCTGGCCGACTACAGGGGCTACGACACCATGTTCGAGACCATCGTCATCTTCTGCGCCGGCGTCGTCGTCGTGAGCGCGCTCCGGAGGCCCGACGCATGAAGGATCACTACACCCTGCCCCAGGACCGGCCGATCGGCCCGAGCCTCATCATCGAACTGTCCTGCCGGATCCTGATCCCCTTCATCCAGCTCTTCGCCCTGTACGTGATCGCCCACGGGCATTACAGCCCCGGAGGGGGGTTCCAGGGCGGGGTGCTGCTGGGGGCTTCCTACATCCTGATGGCGATCGCCTTCGACCAGAAGACCTCGATGCGCTTCTTCCCCCTGCGGGCCAACACGGCCCTAGCGGGTACGGGCGTGTTCCTCTACACCGGCACGGGGCTCGCCTGCGCCCTGCTGGGAGGGCTGTTTCTCGACTACAGCGCCCTGGAGCCCCTCTTCCCCCCGCTCGGCCCCGTCGAGTGGCGCTCCATGGGGATCTTCATCGTGGAAGTCGGTGTGGGCCTGGCGGTCATGAGCATCATGGTGTCGCTCTTCTGGGACCTCGCCTCGGGCGGCAAGATGGACAAGGGGCTCTGAGATGGAAACGCTGCTCGACGAAATCGTCGCGAAGTACAACTACTGGATCTACGTCGTGCTGATGATGATCGGCTTCTACGCGATGATCGGCAAGAGCAACCTCGTGAAGAAGCTGATCGGCATGAACATCTTCCAGACCGCGATCATCCTGATGTTCATTTCCGCAGGGGTGAAAAAGGGGGGCGGCATTCCCATCCTCGACAAGCAGGCCGTTCTCGAGCGGGGGGTGGAGGCGGCGTCCATCGTCAACCCGCTTCCCCACGTGCTGATGCTGACGGCCATCGTGGTCGCGGTCAGCGTCACGGGGGTGGCGCTCGCGATCCTGCAGCGGATCCACGGGCAGTTCGGCACCCTCGAGGAGGACGAGATCCTGGAGAAGATCGAACGATGAGCTTTCTGAACCTCCACATGTACGGGCTCACCGCGCCGCTGGTGGGCGCCATGCTGCTCTACGCCGCAGGGAGACTCGGCAGCCGGATCACCCTGCCGATCGTCTTCGGGTCTCTGTCGATCTCGCTGGCGGCCTCCGTGCTCGTCTTCGCGGAGGTCCTCCACGTGGGCCCGTTCAGCTACACCGTCGGCAACTGGGAGCCGCCCTACGGGATCGAGCTCGTGGTGGACCACCTGGGGGCCCTGATGATCCTGCTCATCTCGTCCGTGTCCCTTGCGGCCGCCCTGTCGTCGTCCCGGAGCGTGGCCGCCGATCTGCACGAGCGGCGCCGCCCCTTCTTCACGCTCTACCTGATTCTCATCGCCGGCCTCTACGGCCTGGCGCTGACGGGCGACGCCTTCAACCTCTACGTGCTATTGGAGATCACCTCGATCACGACCTACGGTCTCATCGCGCTGGGCCGGGGCCGCGCTGCCCTCTCGAGCTTCAACTACATCGTCATGGGCTCCATCGGCGCCTGCTTCTACCTGCTGGGGATCGGGTATCTCTACATCCTCACGGGAACGCTCAACATGGCCGACCTGCACCGGATCATCCCCCTGCTCGACGGCAGAGGCGCTGCCCTGGCGACGGCCTTCGCCTTCCTCATGGTCGGCCTGTGGATCAAGATGGCCTTTTTCCCCCTGCACGTCTGGCTGCCGAACGCCTACACGGACATGCCCGACGGGGCCGCGGTGCTCATCGCCCCGCTCATGACGAAGGTCACGATCTTCCTGATGATCCGTGTCATGTTCTCGATCTTCTCCCCCGTGTACGAGTTCATCCAGCACATGGGCGTGCAGCAGACCATCGTCGGCGTCGCGGCGGTGGGCATTGTCTGCGCATCCGCCATGGCCCTGGGCCAGCGCGACCTCCGGCGGATGCTCGCCTACATCATCATCGCCGAGGTGGGCTACATGGTCGGGGGCCTCTGGCTTGCCAACGCGAAGGGGATGACCGGGGCGATCCTGCACATCGTCAACGACGCCCTGATGACCCTCTGTCTCTTCCTGGCCGCCGCGGCGATCGCCCACCGCTGCGGGGGCATGGAGTTCGACCGGCTCCAGGGACTCACCCGGCGCATGCCGCTGACCATGGCGGCCTTCATCGTGGGGGCCCTGTCCATGATCGGCGTTCCGCCGACCTGCGGGTTTTTCAGCAAGTGGTATCTGCTCCTGGGCGGGATCGAGGCGGGGCAGTGGCTCTATGTCGGCGCGCTGATCTTCAGCAGCCTCGTCAATGCCGTCCTGTTCTTCCGGATCATCGAGATCGCATTCTTCCCGGCTGCGGCAGCCGGGGATCATGGGGGCGGACCGCAAACGGTCCGCGAGGCCCCGCAGGCGATGCTGCAGCCCCTGCTCGTGTCGGCCGCCGCGCTGATCGGGGTCGGGCTGGCAACGGGCCCCATCGTGGAGCGGGTGGTCCGTTTCGCCCTGCCGGTCGGCTTCTGAGGGAGGGTGGAGCCCGGGCGAACGATCCGGGGATACGATGGAATGACCATGGAAACTTCATTCTGGCCGCTTGCGGCCGTCCTGATTTCCCTGCTCGGGGCGATTCCGATCGTCCTGTCGGACCGGCGCCCGAACCTGCGCGAGGCCTGGACGGTGCTGATCGCCCTGGGAAAGTTCGCGATCGTCGCGTCTCTCCTCCCCTCGGTGCTCGAGGGCGGCGGCTGCCGGTTCACCCTAGCCGAGGTCGTCCCCGGGGTGCCGATCGCGCTGCGGGTGGACGCGATGGGGATGTATTTCGCCCTGGTGGCCTCCTTCCTCTGGTTCTGCACGTCGGTCTATTCGATCGGCTACATGCGCGCCCTGAACGAGCACGACCAGACGCGCTACTTTGCCTCGTTCGCCGTTGCCATATCGGCGACCCTCGGCGTCGCGTTCTCCGAGAACCTCCTCACCCTGTACCTCTTCTACGAAATGCTGTCCCTGTCGACCTACCCGCTGGTGACGCACAAGCAGGACGCCGAGGCGCGCTCCGCGGGCCGGAAATACCTGACCTACCTGCTCGGCTCGTCCGTCGCGCTCACCCTGCCGGCGATGATCCTGATCTACACGATGACGGGCACGCTCGACTTCACCGTGGGCGGGATCCTGGCGGGCAAGGCCGACGCGTCGACGGCGTCGATCCTGCTGGTGCTGCTGGTGTTCGGGTTCGCCAAGGCGGCCGTCATGCCCCTGCACGGGTGGCTGCCAGCCGCGATGGTGGCCCCCACGCCGGTGAGCAGTTTCCTGCACGGGGTCGCCGTCGTCAAGGTCGGGGTCTTTTCGATTTTACGGATCGTGTTCTTCGTCTTCGGGACGGGCCTGCTAGCCGATCTCAACCTGGGTGCGGTTCTCACGGCCCTGGCCTCCGTCACGATCATCGGGGCATCGCTCGTGGCCCTCACGCAGGACAACCTCAAACGCAGGCTGGCCTACTCCACGATCGGGCAGCTCTCCTACATGATCCTCGGCGCCGGGATGCTGACGGAAGCGGGCATGACGGGGGGCCTTCTGCACCTGTCCATGCACGCCTTCGGCAAGATCACCCTGTTCCTGTGCGCCGGGGCGATCTACGTGGCCGCCCACAAGAGCAATATCAGCGAGATGGACGGCCTGGGGCGCCGGATGCCGGTGACCTACGCGGCCTTTTTCCTGGCGAGCCTGTCGATTATCGGCATGCCGCCCCTGGGCGGTTTCCTGAGCAAGTGGAGCATGGTGGTCGGGGCCATCGACGGAGGGCGGCTTGTGCTGGTTGCGGTGATCTTGGTGAGTTCCCTGCTGAATGCGGCCTACTTCTTTCCGATCGTGTACCGGGGGTTCTTTGCCCGGGACGCGGAGGACGGAGGGGAGGGGGGGATCCGGGAGGCGCCGGTGTTGTGCCTCATCCCGCTGGGGGTCTCGGCCCTGTTCTGCCTCGTTCTGTTTCTGTGGCCGACGCTGGCCCTGCAGCTGATTCAGCGGGTCGTGTCGCCTTGAGGGAAGCAACCGATGGACCGTGACGAGAAGAACCCGCAGAAGGAGTTGGAGATCCTGACCCATGAACCGGTCGAGGGCTGGCGCCCCGTTTTCTTGGCGCTGGTGGTCATCGGGGTTCTGTACCTCGCAATCGTTCTGGCCAAGACCCTGTGAAGGAGTGAATGGTGAACAAGAATCCCGTCAACGTGGGGCCGAACCCGTCGCCCCTGATCCGTCCGCGAACCCTCAAGGCCGCGCTGGCGGTCTTTTTTGCCGTCCTGGGCGCCCTGCTGCTCGCCGAGGGGTGGGCGCACCGTCACGTGATCTTCCCCTGGGAGGAGTGGTACGGGTTTTATGCCGCATTCGGCTTTGTCGCCTACGTGCTTCTCGTGTTTGTCGCCCAGTATGTCCTGCGGCCGGTCGTAATGCGCGACGAGGGGTATTATGATCGCTGACGCAGTCCCCCCCGGATTGATCCTGATCCTCGCCGTCGTGCCGGCGGTGCTTCTGCGCGGCCGCCTGCGCCAGGCCTGGATGCTGCTCGTCCCGGCGCTGAGCCTGCTCAACATGCTGGCCCTGCCGGAGGGCAATCACTTCCTCCTGCCGTTTTTCCGCCAGGAGCTGGTGCTGGCCCGCGTCGACCGGTTGAGCGTGGTCTTCGGGATCATCTTCCACATCATCGCCTTCATCGCGAATCTCTACGCCCTGAAGGTGGAAGACCGCTTCCAGAACGCCGCCGCGCTCGTCTACGCCGGCGCCGCCGTCGGGGCGGTCTTCGCCGGCGACCTCTTCACGCTGTTTGTCTTCTGGGAGATGATGACGCTCGGAGCGACGTTCCTGATCATGGCGCGGCGCACGGAGAAGTCCATGGCCGCGGGGTTCCGCTACTTCATGGTGCACGTCGTATCGGGCCTGTGCCTGCTGGGCGGCATCCTCCTGCAGGTGCAGAACACCGGCACGGTCGCCTTCGGCTACATCGGGCTGGGGACTCTCTCGTCGTGGCTGATCTTCATCGGCTTCGGCGTCAACAGCGCCTGGCCGCTCCTGCACTTCTGGCTTCCCGACGCCTATCCTGAGTCCACCGTGACCGGTGCCGTGTTCCTTTCGGCCTTCACGACGAAGACGGCCGTCTACGTCCTGGCCCGGACCTTCCCGGGCACCGAGGCCCTGATCTGGATCGGCGCCGCCATGACGGTCTTCCCCATCTTCTTCGCGGTGATCGAGAACAACCTGCGCAGGGTGCTGTCCTACAGCCTCATCAACCAGGTCGGATTCATGATGGTCGGCATCGGGATCGGCACCGAGCTGTCCCTGAACGGAACCGTGTCCCATGCCTTCAGCCACATCCTGTACAAGGCGCTGCTGTTCATGTCCATGGGCGCCGTGCTGCACCAGACCGGGAAGATCAACGCGACCGACGTGGGGGGCCTGTACCGCTCGATGCCCTGGACCTGCACCTTCTGCATCGTCGGGGCGGCCTCCATCTCGGCCTTTCCGCTCTTCAGCGGGTTCGTCAGCAAGTCGATGGTCATGGAGGCGGCCGCGCTCGGCGATCTTCGCCTGGTGTGGTTCCTGATGCTCTTCGCCTCCGCCGGGGTCCTGCACCACGCCGGGATCAAGATCCCCTTCTGCGCGTTTTTCTCCCACGACTCGGGGATCCGCTGTAGGGAGGCCCCGCTGCCCATGCTGCTGGCCATGGGCCTGGCCGCGGCGCTCTGCATCGGGATCGGCGTGTACCCCCAGCCCCTGTACGGCCTGCTTCCCTTCCCGACCGACTTCCAGCCCTACACGGCCGGCCACGTGATTTCGCAGGCCCAGCTGCTTCTCTTCGCGGCCCTCGCCTTCGCCCTGATGCTGCTGTCGGGAACGCACCCGCCCGAGATCCGCGCGATCAACCTCGACGTCGACGTGCTGACCCGCATGGGGGGCCGCGCCTTCTACCGCCTCGCGGACCGCTCCCTGAACGCCCTGAACGCCTGGGCCGACGAGGTCGTTGCCCATCGCCTCGTCCGGCGGCTGGCCGAGTTTTTCCGGATGCCGTCCTGCAACCTGCAAAGGGTCGGTTTCCGCGCGCTCGCCCTTTTCGTCGGCAATCACCAGTGGATGAGGGAAAGGATCTCCCTCGAGGCGTCGCGCTGCGAACACGGGATGCATCCCATCGGTGTGGGCGTCTTGCGCGCGGTCGTCCTGCTGACGATCCTGACGATTCTGGTGATCTTCTGGTAGCCCCCCGCACGGGCAGAAAAAAAAGAGCGTGCCGGCACGCCCTTTTTTTGCCGATGAAGGATCTTCCTACGACTCCGCCGGTTCCTCGAAGGCGATATCGACGATTTCGACTTCCCGGACGCCCCCGGGCGTCTTGACGCGGACGACGTCGCCGACGTTTTTGCCGATGAGGGCCTTGCCGATGGGGGACGTGACGGAGATGCGGTTGTTCGAGACGTCCGATTCGTACGGGCCGACGAGCTGGTAGCGGGTCGAGTCGCCCGTATCGACATCGGCGAAGGTCACCGTGGCGCCGAAGACGACGCGCTCGCCGGTGACGCCGTTCCATTCCACGATCTGAGAGGTGGCCAGGCAGTTCTCGACCTCCTGCAGGCGCCCGTGCAGGAAGGACTGCCGCTCCTTGGCATACTGGTACTCTGCGTTCTCCGAGATGTCCCCGTGGCCGCGCGCTTCCTCGATGGCCTTGATGTTTTCCGGGATCAACACCCGCTTGAGCTGATCCAGCTCTTTTTTCAGCTTTTCGAAACCCGCTTTTGTGATGGGCATCTTCTCCATCGATACTCCTCCGGGCGATTCCTCGGGCAAAAAAATAAATATCCGCCAGTGCCCCGGGGCAATAACGGATATTTGAAACCCTGTTTACACGGAAAGGCCGAGGCTGTCAAGGGATTTCAGGGTTGCGCCGTGACGCGTTGATGCCTTGCGGGATCGGCTCTGTTATGCTAGGTTCGTAAGGACCGGGGCCGCTCGAGGCGGCCCCGTTTGATTCGCCATGCTCGACAAATACAAACGAGAGATCAACTACCTGCGGGTATCCGTCACGGACCGATGCAACCTCCGGTGCATCTACTGCATGCCGAAGGAAGGCCTTTCGCTGATCGGCCACGACGACATCCTGAAATACGAGGAGATGCTGCGGGTCGTCCGCATCGCGCAGAAGCTCGGGATCGTGAAGGTCCGTGTCACGGGCGGGGAGCCGCTCGTGCGCAGGGGCGTCACCGACTTCCTGGCCGAGCTCGGGAAGACAGGCCTCGAGGATATCAGCCTCACCACCAACGGCATCCTCCTGGAATCCTTTGCCGGGGCGATCCGCAGGGCCGGTGTGTGCCGCATCAACGTGAGCCTCGACTCCCTGGACCCGGAGCGATACGCCCGGATCACCCGGGGCGGTCGGCTGTCCGACGTTCTCCGGGGCCTGGAGGAGGCCGAGAGGGTCGGGTTTTCGCCGATCAAGATCAACGTCGTCACTGTGAGGGGGTTCAACGACGACGAGGCGCTGACCTTTGCCCGGCTCACCCTGGAGAAGCCCTACGAGATCCGCCTCATCGAGCTGATGCCGATCGGCGGCGAGAAGGGGAGCGACGAGAAGTACGTCTCCAACGACGAACTGATGGAACGGATCGCACGCCTCGGCACCCTCCATCCCATCGAGAGAGGGAAACGGGAAAGGAATTTCAGCGGCCCGGCCCGTCGTTTCCGGCTCGAAGGGGCCCGGGGCGTCATCGGCTTTATCAGCCCCATCAGCCACAATTTCTGCCATGCCTGCAACCGGCTGCGCCTCACAGCCGACGGCGGCCTGCGTGCCTGCCTGATGGTCGACGGGGAAATCGATCTCAAAGGGCCCATGCGGAGCGGCTGCAGCGACGAGGAACTGGAGCAACTCATCCTCCGGGCAATCGTGAACAAGCCCCTCGGGCAGCAGAAGGATGGGGCGGCGGATGACCGACATCGAAGAAAGTGCGTGAGAGAAATGCCGACGATCGGAGGCTAGGCGCGCAGGAGACGCGCAAAGTCTCGGGTCTCGGGTTTCGGAGCGGACCATCTCCTGCTCAAGGACTTCCAACCTTCTCACCTTCTCATCCTCGTATGTGTGAGCGGAGTCATGATGAAAGAAGCAACGCTTTATGAAAAGCTCGCAGGGGGGAATGTGCGGTGCGCCCTGTGCAGCCATCGCTGTAAAATCGCACCGGCGAAGCGGGGCGTCTGCGGGGTGAGAGAAAACAGAGAAGGCACCCTCTATACCCTGGTCTACGGCTCCGTGATCGCTGCAAACGTCGACCCTATCGAGAAAAAACCGATCTATCACGTCTACCCCGGATCGGCGTCCTACTCCATTGCCACGGTGGGATGCAACTTCCGCTGCTCGTTCTGCCAGAACCACGAAATCTCGCAAATGCCTCGGGAGGAGGGGCGCATCGCGGGCCGGGACCTGTCGCCCCGCGAAGTTGTTCGCAGGGCCGTCGACAGCGCTTCGAAATCGATTGCCTACACCTATACGGAACCGACGATCTTCTTCGAGTTCGCCCGCGACACGGCCCTGCTTGCACGAGAGGCGGGCCTGAAGAACATCTTCGTGACCAACGGGTTCATGACGCCGGAGGCGCTGGATGCCGCCTCACCTTGGCTCGATGCGGCCAACGTCGATCTCAAGTCCTTCCGGGACGAGTTCTACCGGCGTCAATGCGGTGCACGGCTGGAGCCGGTTCTCGAGACGCTACGGGGAATGAGGCAAAGGGGGATCTGGGTCGAGGTGACCACGCTCGTGATCCCGACCCTCAACGACGACGAGGGTGAGTTGAGGGAGATCGCCGCGTTCATCCGGTCGCTCGGAAGCGAGGTCCCATGGCACGTGAGCCGCTTCTTCCCGTGTTACAAATTGCAGAGTCTCTCCCCGACGCCGGTGAAGACCGTCGACCGGGCCGTGGAAATCGGGAGGGAGGCGGGTCTCAAGCATGTCTACGGCGGGAACGTGCCGGGGAGCGCGAGCGATCACACGTATTGCCCCGCGTGCGGGGGCCTGTTGATCGAACGGCGAGGCTACACCATCGGGGCCTACAGCCTGGAAGGCTCGAAATGCCGCCGCTGCGGCACCCCTTTAGCCGGCATTTTCTCGTAATCAGGCGAACGGTTCCGGTTATTGGAATCCGGTGCTTTCAAGGATGGAGAAAGTGAGAAGGTGAGAACGTTGGAGAAGCTGTCTGAGCGAGCCTGCATTTTCAAGATCCGGTAAGCCGAAAGACAATCGCTTTCATTTCAGAATTTCCAACCTTGTCACCCTCTCACCTTCTCGTCTTTCGCGCCATCTCCAGCACTTCCGGCGGCGCCTTCTCCGGGGAGCCGGAATCGAAGGGGGGGTCGGGATCGTATTCGATGCCCAGCTGGATCGCCTGGGCGACCCTGTCCCCCGCCGTCCACCGGACCAGGCAAAGCGCCATGTCGATGCCTGCAGACACGCCCGCTGCGGTCACGATTTTCCCCTCGCGAACCACCCGCGCGGCGGCTACATCCACCCCGAATGCGGCCAGCCTGTCCCGGTGGTTCCAGTGGGTCGTCGCCTTCAGTCCCTTCAGGAGCCCGGCTGCCCCCAGCACCAGGGAGCCCGTGCACACCGCCGCGGTGAACAGCGACGTGCGGTGCGCGTTTCGGATCCATTCCAGAACGGCCGGTTCCCGCATCACACCGTCCACGCCGGAACCCCCCGGAATGAGAACGATCTGGGGGGCCGGCACCTCGCCCAGACGACGATCGGCCAGGAGCGTCAGCCCTCCTTTCGCCTTTTTCGGGCCGGGCGACGAGGAGACCCATGTCACCGTTGCGTCCGGGATGCGCGAGAGCACCTCGTAGGGGCCGACCGCGTCGAGGATGGTGATGTTGTCGAACAACAGGATCGCAATCTGCATCTTTTTCCCCTTCCTTGAACCTTGGCCCTGTCCCCTGAACCCTGTTTCTCCTCCCCCGGAGGCCGGCTTCATACCTTTCAGGCGATCACCTTGTCGCCGCCGAGGACGCATTTTTCCGTCACAAGCCCTTCGGCGGTTTCGATCTCGTATCGATAATCACTGAGCCTGTTCGTCCTGCACAGCTCATCACAGATCTCTCCGAGTATCTTCTGCGCTTCTTCGGCCGTTTCTGCCTTCAGATCAAATGTGAGAACGGCTTTCATCCTGTCTGATCCTCTTTTTCTTCGCCTTGTTGCTTGTTGCTTTCGGCTTCCGGCTCTTCGGCCTTCCAGTCCAGGTCCTCCTCTGTGTACTCCTTCGCCAGCACGCGGCGGGCATGCTCCGCCCAGATCTCCGGCACGAGGATCTGCACCTCTCCGAGCCCGTCGACGGTGATGGCGTAGATCGCGCCGATGGGTTCGTACTGCAGGCGCACGGGAATCCCCTCCGCCTCCAGTCTCCCCTCGAGGATCCGCGCCTTGATGACCCCCTGCGCGGTGCCGACGACCTGCCAGCTTTCCCCGTCCATCCCTTACCCCTCGACCCGGATCTCCAGGTAGATGTCCCCCGTCCGGGCGTCCCCCGTTCTCCCGAGGCCGACAAGCCGAATCCTGGTCCCGTTTTCCGTGCCCGGCGGGATCGTGACCATGAAGGCCCTCCGCGCCGCGTCCCCGGGAACGGTGATCATCTTGCGCGTCCCGTACCGGGCCTCTTTCGCGGTGATCGACACGATGCCGTAGAGATCCGGGCCGTCGCGTTCGCTCACGGGCCGGATCCGCTGCAGGCGCGGGGTCGAGCGGCGTGCAAAGGTCTCGTGGAGCCTCTCGTCCAGGCGGCTCTCGGGGAGGCGGGAGAAGAGCTTCACGGCGATCATGCCGAACACGAATCCCCCGATGTGTGCCCACCAGGCGATGCCG
>MVQS01000089.1 GCA_002067855.1 Syntrophaceae bacterium PtaB.Bin038 | reverse complement strand
CATCATGAAGGCCGTCACGATCCCCGTCATGGCCAAGTGCCGCATCGGCCACTTCGTGGAGGCCCAGATCCTGGAGGCCCTCGGCATCGACTACATCGACGAGAGCGAAGTGCTCACGCCGGCCGACGAGAAGTATCACATCAACAAGTGGAACTTCAAGGTGCCCTTCGTTTGCGGCGCCGTGAACCTCGGCGAGGCCCTGCGGCGTCTCGGGGAGGGGGCGGCCATGATCCGGACGAAAGGCGAGGCCGGCACGGGCAACGTCATCGAGGCCGTGCGCCACATGCGGACGATCAACGACGAGATCGCCAGGCTCTCCGTGCTGCCCGAGGAGGAACTCATGACGGAGGCCAAGAACCTCGGGGCGCCCTACGAACTCGTTCGCCTCGTGGCCAAGGACCGCAGGCTCCCCGTGGTGAACTTCTCGGCGGGGGGCATCGCCACCCCGGCCGATGCGGCCATGATGATGCAGCTCGGCGCCGACGGCGTGTTCGTGGGCTCGGGCATCTTCAAGTCGAAGGATCCGGCCCGGCGCGCCGCGGCCATCGTGAAGGCCGTGACGCACTACAAGAACCCCGAGATCCTGGCCGAGGTGTCCAAGTCGCTGGGCGAGCCCATGAAGGGCCTCGAGATCTCGAAGATCGGCAAGGACAACCTGTTGCAATACCGCGGGAATTGAGAGGGCAGGGCGGACCGGGGGCGCATCCCGCTGAATGCCGTAAGTCTGTCTTCAGGCATCAAGACTGCGAAGATCGGAAGAGCAGAAGTGAGGAAGAGCGGATAGGATAAGAGAAGAATCCCTCATCCAATCCGATCTTCCGCTCTTCATAACTTCCTGACTTCTTGATTTTGTGGGCGCCCTGCATCCGGATATTTTTGAACCGTCCGGAAGAATTCATCATTGCGGCCTTGACGAAGGAGCGGCAAAGGCGTATGCGGTAAGGCATCGTGCGCGTTGCACGATGGGTACTCCAGGGGGGAGTGAACGACTCGAGAACAGGAGGAGGAAGCATCAGAAGCCATGGAAATCAACGTGACAAGGGTTCCAGCGGACAGGATGAAACCGAAGCCGACGGACGAGTCGAAACTGGGGTTCGGGCAGATCTTCACCGATCACTTCTTCACGCTGAAGTACAAGACGGGCAAGGGCTGGCATGATGCCCGGATCGAGCCCTACCGCCTCCTGCAGTTGGACCCGGCCGCCATGAGCCTTCACTACGGGCAGCTGATCTTCGAGGGCCTGAAGGCCTACCGGGGTGGCGACGGGTCCGTGTACCTGTTCCGTCCCTGGGAGAACATCCGGCGCATGAATGCATCCGCCGAGAGGCTCTGCATGCCGACCCTGGACGAGGAGTTCGCCCTCGAGGCCCTCAAGCAGCTCGTCGTCCTGGAGAAGGACTGGATCCCCAGGGGGTTGGGGACCTCCATGTACATCCGGCCGACCATGATCGCCACGGAACCGGCCCTCGGCGTTCGCCCGGCCAACGAGTATCTCTACTTCGTCATCGTGGGGCCCGTGGGCGCATACTACCCCCAGGGCTTCAGCCCCACGAAGATCTGGGTCGAGGAGGAGTACGTCCGCGCCGTGCGGGGCGGCATCGGGTACTGCAAGGCGGCGGGCAACTACGCGGCAAGCCTCATGGCGAGCCAGAAGGCCGGCGCCCGGGGCTACACCCAGGTCCTGTGGCTCGACGCCGTCGAGCGCAGATACGTCGAGGAGGTGGGGACGAGCAACATCTTCTTCCTCATCGGGGACGAACTCGTCACTCCGCCGCTTTCGGGGAGCATCCTGCCCGGCATCACCCGCGACTCCGTCATCCAGATCGCGAAGCGGAACGGCCTGAAGGTGTCCGAACGGCCGCTCTCGCTCGATGAGATCCTGGAGGCCGGGGCCAGGGGGACCCTCAGGGAGGGGTTCGCGTCGGGCACGGCGGCCATCGTCTCCCCCGTGGGGCAGATCTTCTGCCGCGGGAAGGAAGTCCTGATCAACGGCGGAAAGACGGGACCCGTCACCGAGAAGCTCTACAACCAGATCCTCGAGATCCAGTACGGGCTGGCGGAGGATCCCTTCGGGTGGAGGCTGAAAATCGCATGAACAGGGGCTGCGGGGGAGGGGAGACTCCGGCTGACCCCTCCCCCGCCGCTTTCCGTCCGGCCGGGGACAAAGAGCCATTCCCTCAGGGGATCCCGGGGCATCACCGCCTCGGAATTCAGGCATATCCGGGGTCGCAAAGGGGACCGGCGGAAACATCCACAACACTGTGGACAGGTATGTGGATAGAGCTGTTGGCAGGAGCTCCAACTTCAAGAATCACGGAGTTTTTTACCAAATTGCCCATGGAGCGGGCATAAAAATATATAAATAATATCAATGCCTTATATATTATTTCGTCACTGCCGGATGTTTCCTGCGGCTCCCGTGCCGAGTTGTTCACCATTGAAAAATCATGCCACTTTCCCCGTTACCGGAAACTCTCATTCCCGCGAGGCGGAACGCACCATGAGAAACCCCTTTTCAGCGCTGGTTTTTTCCCTGCTCATTTTTTTTTCGGCCCCCGCGGGGGCGGCCGAACCGCCGAACCTCGACGAGGTGGTCCGGAAGATCCAGGACACCTACGAGCAGACGGGCCAGGTGAAGGCCCGGTTCACTCAGACGGTGACCCTCAAGGCGATGAAGAAGACGGAGCGGGAGGAAGGGGTCTTTTACTTCAAGAAACCCAAGCGCATGCGGTGGGTGTACACGAAGCCGGCCGCCAAGGAACTCGTGATCAACCCCGAAAAGGCCTGGCTCTATGTCCCTGCCGACAAGGTGGCCTACGTGCAGGACGCCGACGCGATCTTCCGGTCCGCCGTGAGCGTTCGGTTTCTCGCCGGGATCGGCAAACTCAAGGACGATTTCAAGATTTCCTTCGCCGCGGACAAGGGGACCGAGAAGACGCCGAATTACCTGCTCGATCTCGTGCCCGTCAAGCCCGAGGAAGGGGTGAGGAAGCTCCAGATCGCCGTGAACCGCGAGACCTTCCAGATCGTGAAGGTCGTCCTGTTCGACCCGTACGGCAACGTGACGACCCTCACCTTCTCGGGCATCGAGCTCAACCGGGACCTCCCCGACAGCCTCTTCACCTTCAAACCCCCCGCCGGGGTGGATGTGATGAAAAGATAGGCATAAGGCTTGGGGCTTATGGCATAAGGCAAGAAAAAGCAAAAAAAGCCGGGCGGGAGGCCCGGCTTACTTCATCTGCCCAACGTTTTGAGCCTGTCTGTGCACAGACTCTGATTCTTCATTTGCCCTTCGCCCGTCCTCTATTCGGCGATTTTTTTTCCTTTGACCTTAAGCCTTAATCCCTTCGCCTTTCGCCCGTCCCTATACGATCTTCCCCGCCTTGAACGCCTTTTCGAAGGCCCGGACCAGGACGGGGTCGAACTGGCTGCCCGAGCATCTCACGATCTCTTCGTAGGCGATCCGGGCGTCGAGCCCCTTCCGGTAGGGACGGTCGGACGTCATGGCGTCGTAGGTGTCGGCGATGGCCAGGAGCCTGCCCTGGATGGCGATCTCCTCGCCCTTGAGCCCGGCGGGATACCCCCTGCCGTCGTAGCGCTCGTGGTGCTGGGCGATGTAGGGGATCAGCGGCTCGAGGAAGGCGATGCCGCCGATGATCTGGGAGCCGATCGACGGGTGGGCCTTCATGATCGCGAATTCCTCGTCCGTGAGCTTGCCGGGCTTGTTGAGGATCGTGTCGCTGATGCCCACCTTGCCGAGGTCGTGCAGCACGCCGCCCCAGTCGATCATCTCGAGGTCCCGCCGGTTCCATCCCATCTCGGCCGCGATGATCTTGGAGATCGCGGCGACGCGGTTGGAGTGGCCGCGGGTGTAGGCGTCCCGCGCTTCCACGGAGTTGGCCACGGCCCGGATCGTGTCGAAGTAGCTCTTCTTGAGGTCCTCGAAGAGGTAGGCGTTCTCGAGGGACAGGGAGAAGAAGCCCGAGAGGATGTAGAGCAGCTTGAGCGTCTGCTGGCGGATGAAGTCCTCGTCCTGCTCGAAGACGATGGTGGCGGCCCCCAGCGTACGCTCCTTGTTGGAAAGCGGCGCGATCATCACGCTGAGCCGCCGGCCCTCCGCCTTTCCGAAGACCTCCGCCGGGACGCAGGCGGGGGTGCCGCTGCTGATGATCCAGCCGAAGGTGCCCGAGAGGATCTGGGCGTCGATTTCCTTTTCCATGAGCGTCCCGACCCGCTCGGGGAGCGAGATCTCGTGGCGGAACTCGAAGCCGTCGGCGTCGACGAGGAAGACCGAGCAGGCCTCCGTTTTGACGAGTTCCTGGAACTTGGCGATGCCCGACTGCAGGATCTCCGGGATGTCGTGCGACAGGATCATGTCCGAGCGGAAGTCGGAGAGCCGCTCGAGCTTGTCCTGGATCGCGACGAGGGCGCGGTTCTGCTCGTCGAGGTACTGGATCCTCTTCTGCATCGTCCGGTGATCGCCGCCGTCGACGGCCATGTCCCTGGTTTCCTGCATGGGATTACCGCGTACCGCTACATCTCCAGGATTTCCGAGTTTTCCCCGTAGAGCTTCACGATCTTCTCCATGACGAGCTCGAGGCTGCTGAGGCTCAGACCCAGGAGCTCCCACGCCTTCGGGTTGACCGCCGCCAGCTTCTTCTCGCCGCCCGAGCCGAGCCCGAGGGCCATGCTGAGGATGTTGCCGATGTGCACGGCCGCGATG
>MVQS01000088.1 GCA_002067855.1 Syntrophaceae bacterium PtaB.Bin038 | reverse complement strand
CACGTTCTCGAGCTCGAGGATCTTCTGGTACTGCTTGCTGATGGAGTCCTTGGGCTCCACGAGCACCCGCATGAGATCGTTCTCGTCGAGCTCCTCGAGGGTGGCGATCACGGGCAGGCGCCCGATGAACTCGGGGATCAGGCCGTACTTCAACAGGTCCTCGGGCTGCACCTCGGAGAGCAGCTCGCCGAGCTTGCGCTCCTTCTTTCCCTTGATGTCCGCCCCGAACCCGACGGAGCTGGCGCCGATGCGCTTCTGGATGATGTCCTCGAGGCCCACGAAGGCCCCCCCGCAGATGAAGAGGATGTTCGTCGTGTCGACCTGGATGAACTCCTGCTGGGGATGCTTGCGCCCGCCCTTGGGCGGGATGTTCGCCAGGGTCCCCTCGATGATCTTGAGCAGCGCCTGCTGGACGCCCTCGCCGGAGACGTCCCGGGTGATGGAGGGGCTGCCCGACTTGCGGGAGATCTTGTCGATCTCGTCGATGTAGACGATGCCCTTGGAGGCTCTTTCCACGTCATAGTCCGCGTTCTGCAGGAGACTCAGGATGATGTTCTCCACGTCCTCGCCCACGTAGCCCGCCTCGGTGAGCGAGGTGGCGTCCGCGATGGCGAAGGGCACGTTGAGCATCCTGGCGAGGGTGCGCGCCAGGAGCGTCTTGCCGGAGCCCGTGGGCCCGATGAGCAGGATGTTGCTCTTCTGCAGCTCCACGCCGCCCAGGTCCGCCTCGGTGAAGAGCCTCTTGTAGTGGTTGTAGACGGCCACGGAGAGAATCTTTTTCGGGCGCTCCTGCCCGATGACGTAGGAGTCCAGGAACTTCTTGATGTCCTTGGGCTCGGGGATCTTCTTGCGGCTCTCGTCGATGCTCTGGACCTCGGCCTCCTCCTGGATGATGCAGCGGCACAGCTCGATGCACTCGTCGCAGATGTAGGCGGAAGGGCCTGCCACGAGCTTCTTGACCTCATTCTGGGTCTTCCCGCAGAAGGAGCAGAACAGGATCCCCTCGCCGCCCTCGTTTTCTCGTTGTCTTCTCGGCATGTCTTCCTCTTTATTTCTTCGTCGCTGTCGGCCGCTTCTGGATCACCGCGTCGATGAGCCCGTACTCGTTGGCCTGCTCACCGGACATGTAGTAATCGCGGTCGGTGTCACGCTCGATCCTCTCGATGGGCTGGCCGGTGTGCCGGGCCAGGATCTCGTTGAGCTCCTGCTTCAGCCGCAGGATCTCACGGGCCTGGATCTCCACGTCCGTGGCCTGCCCCGAGAAGCCTCCCATGGGCTGATGGATCAGGATCCGGGAATGCGGGAGCGCGTACCGCTTCCCCTTTTCTCCGGCCGCCAGCAGGATGGCCGCCATGCTGGCTGCCTGTCCCATGCAGTAGGTGGAAACGGGCGCCTTGATGTACTGCATCGTGTCGTAGATGGCGAGCCCCGCACTCACAAGGCCCCCCGGCGAGTTGATGTAGAAGTGGATCTCCTTGTCCGGGTCCTCCGATTCCAGGTACAGAAGCTGGGCGATGACAAGGTTGGCCACGTCATCATCGATGCCGACCCCGAGAAACACGATCCGGTCTTTCAGGAGCCTGGAGTAAATGTCAAAGGCCCTTTCGCCTCTTCCATCCTGTTCAATGACGATCGGGATCAACGCCATATCCAATCCTTTTCGGAAATCCTGCGATTTCTTATTCAATATGAGCCCTGGACTCTATAAAATCAAGAGTTTTTTCTTCAAGTAGTTGATCTCTCAAGCGATCTGTCAGATTGTCCTTCTCGTAAGAGGCCTTCATCGACTCGAAATCCCGCCCGTAGCGGGCCGCCATTTCGCGGATCCGCCCGTCGATCTCCGCGTCGTCGACCGTGATCGATTCCTTTTCAGCGATCTTCTGCAGCAGGATTCCCGCCCGGACGAGGCGGGTGGCTTCGCCCCGGAAGGAGTCGTGCAAATCCGCTGCCAGCTTCGCCGCATTGTCGGGGTCCATCCCGCTTACGACCATCCGTCGCTGGTACTCGATCATCATGCTGAAGATCTGACGTTCCACGTAGGCCTCGGGAACCTCGAAGGGGTTCAGCTCGAGGAGCCGGTCGTTGATGGCCTTCCGGAGGGCGGCCTTCGCTCCGGCTGCCTTTTCCTCTTCCAGGGACTTGCGCAGGTCGGCCTTGAGGGCCTCGAGACTCTCGTACCGCTCGAAATTCTTCACGAATTGATCGTCCAGGGCAGGCAGCACCTTGATCTTGACGTCCCGGACGGTTACATGGAACGTGACGTCCTGGGCGGCGAAGTCCTTGACGTGGTAGTCGTCGGGGAATCGCACGGTGAATTCCTTCGATTCCCCCTTTTTCAAGCCCGTCAGGGCCTCCTCGAACCCGGGCACCAGTCGTCCTGACCCGACCTCGATGCGGAAGCCCGCTTCGGTCAGCTCCTGCCTCTCCACCCCGCCGAGTTTGCCCTGGAAGTCGATGACGAGGAAATCCCCCGCTCTGACGGCACGGTCGCCTTCCACGTCCTGCAGGCTGCTGTACATGTTGCGGAGTTCCTCCAGCCGGGCCTCGAGGTCCCCCTCCGTCACGGCCGTGTCCTCCCGCTTGAGCTCAAGGCCGATGTACCCCCGGGGCTCCACAACGGGCTCCACTTCCACCGTCGCGCTGTACGTGAAATTCCGTTCCGACAGGATCCCGCCCTGTTCGATCTCGGGCCTCGCCACGGGCACGAGGCTGTTTGCCTGCATGGCTTCCTCGAAGGAACGGTTCACCAGGTTCTGGATCGCCTCCCCCTCGGCGTCTTCCTTGAAGTAGGTCTCCAGGATGCGGCGCGGGGTCTTCCCGGGCCGAAAGCCCTTGACCCGCGCTTTCTTCCCGACCGTGCGGTAGGCCGTGTCGAGTTCTCTCTTCACCTCTTCCCAGGGGATCTCGAAGCTGATCTTCTTCTTGACGGGACTGATTTCTTCGACCTTGATGGTTGCGCCGGTTCCGCTCGTCACGCTCGAACTCCTTTTGTGCCTTGGAATGGTGCGAGAGAGGGGAGTCGAACCCCTATCCGCAATGCGGGCTGGATCCTAAGTCCAGTGCGTCTTCCAGTTCCGCCACTCTCGCATCCCTGAAAAACGGTTCCCTATATATTCGGTGCCTTTGCGATTGTCAACACCTCGTAATAAAGAGGGCGGTCAATCCTTGCTGATGACTGACCGCCCGCATACAAAAATGAAAACGCGATGCCGGGACATCCGTTTTCCCTACTCCCTTCGTCCCCGCGGGCCGCGGGAGTTTTTTTTCATGGTCGGGGCGAGAGGATTTGAACCTCCGACCCTCTGAACCCCATTCAGATACGCTACCAGACTGCGCCACGCCCCGACATTCGGTTCAGACGTTGATTTCTACCATCATCTCAATGACCTGTCAAGCGATATCCGTTTCGGGCGGGTAAACCCCCGGCACGGCAGCGGGATACGGCAGGTTGGGCGGGGGAGCGTACCCCCGCCCGATCCCGGCTAGAGAAGGTAGTCGCCGCGGCGGAACTTGATTGCCGCGACGGAGGCCGTGACGACGACTCGGTTCATGAAGTCGCGAAAGGGGCCCCCTTCGGGCAGCCGCTCGACGAGGGGGGCGAGTTCCTCGGCCCGGTCCTCGATGGCTCTCACGGCGGCGCAGGCATCCTTCGGCGTCATGCCGGCCCCCTCGATTCCCCCCTGC
>MVQS01000087.1 GCA_002067855.1 Syntrophaceae bacterium PtaB.Bin038 | reverse complement strand
GACTTCGTCCTCATCGACATCGAGACCCTGGGGATGTTCCAGCGGCCCATCATCCTGCTGGGCGTGGCCCGGGTCCGGGGCGACGGGATCCGGGTGGAGCAGTTCCTGCTGCGCCGCATCGACGAGGAGCCGGCGGCCCTGGCGGGCCTGCTCGAACACCTCATCGGCCGCCGGGCCATCGTCACCTTCAACGGGCGCACCTTCGACGTCCCCTACATCCGTGAACGTCTTGCCTACTACGGAATCCGGGCGAGCCTCGAAGGGCCCCACTTCGACGTTCTCCACTTCTCGCGGCGGGCCTGGCGGGACTGCGTGCCCGACTGCAGGCTGACGACGCTCGAGCGCTGCTTCCTCGGCATCGAGCGCCAGGGCGACGTGCCCAGTGCGATGGTTCCCGAGTTCTACGAGAGCTACATGCGGACGGGAAACCCCGGGCCGCTCGTCCCCATCGTCGAGCACAACCGGCGCGACCTCCTCACGCTGGCGGGCCTCTTCTCGAAGCTCCACGAGGAGTGGCACCCATGATCGAAACCGCCCTGGAGGCGCTGAAGCAGAGCCCCCGCTTCCGCGACCGCATCGCCCACGTCGAGATTCTGCCGGCGCGGGAGCCGCAGTACGGCGAACTCGGGGAGCCTCTGCCGGCAGGCATCGCCCGCTACCTCGACGCCCGCCGCATCCGCCTCTACAGCCACCAGTGCGAGGCCGTCGAGGCCCTGCGCGCGGGCCGGAGCGTCATCCTCTGCACGCCCACCGCCTCGGGCAAGACGCTGGGCTTCAACCTGCCCGTCTTCGAGACGCTCGAGCTCGATCGCCGGGCAACGGCGCTGTTCGTCTACCCCACGAAGGCCCTCTCCAACGACCAGCTCAAGGTCTTCAGGGAGATGGAGCGCGCCGCGGGAATCCGGGCCGACGCGGCCGTCTACGACGGCGACACGCCGGTTTCGCGCCGCGGGCGCATCCGCGAGATGTCGAGAATCATCCTCACCAACCCCCACGAGCTCCACCACTTCCTTCCCTGGCACGCCAAGTGGGAGCGCTTCTTCCGCAACCTGCGCTATGTCGTCCTCGACGAGGCCCACCGCTACCGGGGGGTCTTCGGCTCCAACGTGGCCTTCGTCATCCGCAGGCTCCGCCGCATCGCCCGCTTCTACGGGGCGTCGCCCCGGTTCGTCCTTTCCACGGCCACCCTGGCAAACCCGCGGGAATTCGGCGAGAGGCTCGTGGGGGTGCCCTTCGACGTCATCTCCGAGGACGGCTCCCCCCGGGGAGGGAAGGCCTTCCTGTTCTACAACCCCTTCTTCGACGGGGCGGGCACCCACTCGCCCCACCAGGAGACGAGGGACCTGTTCCTGTACTTCGTCAAGCGCGGTCTTCAGACGCTGTGCTTCACGGCCTCGAGGCGGATGGCGGAACTCATCGCCCTGTGGTCGAAGGAGGCGGGGAAGGCGGGCTCGGCGCTTTCCGGTCAGATCGCCGCCTACCGGGCGGGCTATCTGCCCCAGGAGCGGCGCGAGATCGAGGACGCCCTCAAGCGGGGCCTGCTCACGGGGGTCACGTCGACCAACGCCCTCGAGGTGGGCATCGACATCGGCTCGCTGGACTGCGTGATAATCTCGGGCTACCCCGGGACGGTGCTCGCCACCTGGCAGCAGGCGGGCCGCTCGGGCAGGCGAAACCGAGACGCCCTGGCCGTGCTCGTGGCCTTCCAGAACCCGCTCGACCAGTACCTCATGAAGCACCCGGGGTCCTTCTTCGGAAAGCCCCACGAGCAGGCCATCATCGACCTGGCCAACCCCTACATCCTCTCGGGGCAGCTCCTGTGCGCCGTGGCCGAGCTGCCCTACGACGCCGGGCAGGAGGACATCCTGCCCGGGGAGGCCGCCGCCGGGCTTCTCCCGGAGCTGGCCGACGAGGGCCTCGTGAAGGAGACCCCCCACGGCTGGGTCTACACGGGAAGGGGAAGGCCCGTGGAGGCCGTGGGGCTCGAGCACATCGCACGCGACGCCTACCGGATCAGCTGCGGCGGCGCGCTTCTCGAGACGATGGACGTGAGCCAGGCCTACCGGGAGGCCCACCCGGGTGCCGTGCTCCTGCACCAGGGCGAGACCTACGTGGTGCGACGATTCGACGTGGAGAACCGCCTCGTCGAGGTGGAGCGAAGGGACGTGGACCACTACACCCAGGCGATCAAGGCCGTCGACCTGGAGATCCTGGGCACGAGGGACATGCGCCGGATGGGCCGGATGGTCTTTTGCCTGGGAGAGCTCGAGGTCACGGAGACGACCCTGGGCTACAAGGTGATCCAGGATGACCGGGTGGTCGCTCGGGAGACGCTGGATCTGCCCCCGCTGCGCTTCCGGACGACGGGGTTGTGGTTCACGATCCCCGACGGGCTCCGGAGGGCCGTCCTCGACCGCGGCCTCAATTTCGGCGGCGCCCTGCACGCCCTCGAGCACGCCATGATCGCCATCCTGCCCTTCGAGGTCATGTGCGACCGCTGGGACATCGGCGGCCTCTCCACGCCGGGGCACCCCGGCACGGGGGAGCCCACGATCTTCCTCTACGACGGCTACGAGGGCGGCATCGGGCTCACGGAGAAGGCCCAGGTACTCATGGAGCGCGTCGCGCGCCAGACCCTGGAGCTCATCCGCGACTGCCCCTGCGAGACGGGATGCCCCGCCTGCATCCTCTCGCCCAAGTGCGGAAACGACAACCGCCCCATGGACAAGCAGGGGGCGCTCTTTCTCCTTCAAGAGCTGCAGAAGCTGATGAATGGGAGAGCGGTCTGACATAAGACCGTGGCAGGTTGGAATGCTGGAGTGATGGGATGGTGGGCTCAAGAGAGGGGATGCGCAGTCCGGGACCAATATTCCAGTCCTCCATTATTCCATGCGTCGCCATCTCGGCAGGACCTATGGCAGTGTGTGGGGTCGATCATGACGGTGTCTTCATCTCTTGATGTTATCCGGCGGCGCGTGTCGTGCCGGACTTATGACGGCAGGGTGCCCGACGAAAGCACGAAGGAACGGCTCCGGGCCTTCTTCCGGGAGAACACGGGCGGGCCCTTCGGAAACTTGCTGCGATTCGAACTCATCGATCTGACCGAGGCGGAGAGGGCCGAGCTGAAATTGCTGGGCACCTACGGCGTCATCCGCGGCGCCGGCCTCTACATCGCGGGTGCGGTGCGGAAGGGCCCCCGCGCCATGGAGGACTACGGTTACGGGATGGAACGCAACATCCTGTTTGCAACATCGCTGGGCCTGGGGACCTGCTGGCTGGGCGGGACGCTGAACCGCGCGGGATTCGCCCGGAAGATCGCTTTGGAGCAGGACGAGCTGATGCCCGCGATCAGCCCCGTGGGTACCCCGGCCGGCAAACGCTCGCTCACGGACCGGGCCTTCCGGTTCATGGCGAAGTCGGACAGGCGCAAGCCCTGGCCGGAGCTCTTCTTCGACGGAAGGCCCGGCAACCCGCTTGCGAAGGAACACGCGGGGCCGTCGGCGGAGGCCCTCGAGGCGGTGCGGATCGGCCCCTCGGCCTCGAACAGGCAGCCCTGGCGCGTGGTCCGCGAAGGATCGAACTACCACTTCTTCCTCCAGCGGACACCGGGCTATGACAAGCTGACGGGCGTGATCAGGCTCCAGGAGGTCGACATGGGGATCGCCCTGTGCCACTTCGAGGCCGCGGCGAGGGAGATCGGGATCCCCGGAAGCTGGAAGGAGGCAAGACCTGCCTTCGATTCAGGCACGTGGGAGTATGTCCTGAGCTGGATGAAGAGCGAATGAGACACGGAACAACCTGCCGGGCGCCCCGAAAGATCCTTCACTATGCCCGTGCAGCCTGCTGCCTCCTGCTTTTGCTCGCCGTCGGGCCCGCGGCGGCAGGGGACGACCTGTCCGCACTCGTCGTCAAGCCGGACCACATCATCGTGCTGCGCCACGCGCGGGCGCCGGGCACGGGAGATCCGCCCGATTTCAGGCTCGGGGATTGCTCCACCCAGCGGAACCTCTCCGCGGAGGGCAGGAGACAGGCGACCCGGATCGGGGCGCGGCTCCGCGCGGCGGGGCTTGCGGAGACCACGGTCTACAGCAGCCAGTGGTGCCGTTGTCTCGAGACGGCGCGCCTTATGGCCGTGGGGCCCGTCGTCGAGCTGCCCGCGCTGAATTCCTTTTTCCGGTCTCCCGGGGAGGAAGAGCGGTATACCCGTGCGCTGCGGGCCTGGATTGCCGAGGCGGACCTCCGCCGCCCCGTCGTGCTCGTCACCCACCAGGTGAACATCACCGCCCTGACGGGCATCTTTCCCGCCGAGGGCGAGGTGCTGATCCTGCACCGCCGGGCCGGCAAACTGGGGGTCGTCGCTCGATTCCGGGACGGCGGGCCCGCGACCGGGCCGTAAAAAAAGGATCGGGCGATTGATATCCCGATCCCTTGCCGCTTCCCGTCCCGACAAATCGGCGGCTTCCGGCCGCTAGTCCCAGAGTCCCATCACGTCGCGCTTCTTCTTTTTCATGGCCGCCTTCTTTTCCTGGAGGGCCTGCCTTGCCGATTGCTCCTTGTCCCGGAGCTCCGACACCGGGGCTGGTGCGGGCGGCGCCTGCAGGGCCTGTGAAGGCTGCTGAGCCGCCTGGGACTGCCCCGAAGGCTCCGGGGCGGGCGCGGGTATGTGCGGCTGCACGGGACCCTGCACCTCTTTCTTCAGCTCCGCCAGGGCCGCGGCCCCGTCCCTGGGCTGAAGGAGGATGACGCTGATCCGTCGGTTCTGGGGGTCCTTGGGGTTCTCCTTGACGAGCAGGTCCGTGTCGGCGTAGCCCACGACGCGGGCCACCCTGGCCGGGTCGAGCCCGCTCGCCTCGAGCATCCGCCTCGCCGCGGAGGCGCGGTTGGTCGAAAGCTCCCAGTTCGTGATCTGGTCTCCCCGGAACGGTGCGGCGTCCGTGTGACCCTCCACGGCGATCCTGGCGTCCTGGTCCCGGATCACCTCGGCCACGGCGGCGAGGATCTCCCGGCACTTCTCCGTGGGCTCGGCGCTGCCGAGCTGGAACATGGGGCTCCCTTCCCTGTCGGTGATCTGGATGCGCACCCCGCCGTCGACGGCGTCGACGCGCACGTGATCCATGAGAGCCTGCTCCAGGCCCGGACCCCGTCCTGCACCCTGGGCGCTGCCCTGCGCCCCCTGCTGTCCCGCGCCCTTGCCCCGGATCGCCTTTCTCAGCGACATGGCCACGTTCTCGGGCTTCAGCTCGGCTTTCTTGATGTGGTCGGTGATCACGAAGGCGGAGCCGGGCTGG
>MVQS01000086.1 GCA_002067855.1 Syntrophaceae bacterium PtaB.Bin038 | reverse complement strand
TTCTCCCCCTCTCGGGGATCTGGGGTCCTGCCCGGTACTCTAACACATTTTGTCCAACTCAGGGGGTGCAGTCCATGGTTATAGAGAATGCAACAGAGAATTAAGGGAAGCGGGGAAGTGGAAGAAGAGAAAGAGAAGATTTTCAGCCGATGTTGGAAATGCGGGATGCAATCGGGGCGATGACATAGTCGTCGCTGAAGCGGATGGCCATGCCGTCCTGCCGGGAGCGGGTGACGGTGCCCAGGATGCGGATCCGGGCGTTTCGGGGGCGGGGCAGCGCACCGAGACCGGCGTAGGACAGCATCAGATCGATCTGCACCTTCGTGCCTTCCGTCAGGGCGGTATCGGTGTGAAAGTAGGCGCCGCCGGCACAGACATTGGCCGTCTTGAGGGAGATTTTCTTCTTTTTCGCCGTTCTCGCCAGGGGCTCGATTTTCACGGGCACGGCGAGATCGTAGCGCTCGAATTTCCTTCGTTCAACCATCCGGCATGGCTCCGACGCTCTTTTATGGATGCAGTCTATCCCGTGGGGGGGCAAAAGCAAGACCGAAAAAAGTATGAATTTGCCTAAGAAAATAGCATGAGAAAAATCAGGCAAAATAATCCCCCGAGCATTAGACGCAGGTAAGGCAAAGCGAGAAATGATTCCAATTTTCGAGACCTTGTGCTACTCTTTCGGCGCCGTCGGTTATAGACAGCAGCCACTGATGTCACCAATGTGACGGATGTTACAGGGTGTGGAATTTCGGTTATGGAGGCGGAAAATCGTCATGACAAGTGTTGAGGTCAGGAAGGCAAGCGCCGCCGGGTTTCGAGGGGAGTTGGTCGTGGTCTGCCACTTCGAGGGCTCCAGAAAACTCGAGGGTGCGGCGCTGGAGCTCGACAGGGCGTCGGGAGGCATCCTGCGTGACCTGCTCGATCGCGGCGATTTCAGCGGCAAGCACGGGCAGGTGTCCGTCGTCTACACCCGGGGCGCCCTGCCCGCCCACAGGGTCCTCCTGCTGGGACTGGGGAAGAAGAAGGAGTGCGACCTCGAAAAGCTGCGCAGGGCTTTCTCCAAGGCGGCCCGTGCCGTCCGCGACCTGGGTGTCGCGGAGTTCGCCGTGCGGCTCGACCCGTTCGGGGAGGCGAAAAGACCGGAGGATCCGACGGAGGCCGTCGTGGAGGGCGTGCTCCTCGGGCTCTACCGGTTCACGCGGTACAAGACCTCCCGCAAGGAAGGGGATAAGGACATCCGCAAGGTTTGTCTTCTTGCCGCGGGCGACCGGGAGGCGCGAAGGATGAAAGCTGCAGCCGGGGCGGCCGAGGTCGTCTCCAGGGCCGTCTGCTATGCGCGCGACCTTGTCTCGACACCCTCCAACGAGATGACGCCCAGGGACATGGCGCGCCGGGCCCGGGAAGTCGTCGTGTCGAAAAAGGTCCGGCTGACCGTTCTCGGAAACCGCGAGATGGAGAAGCTGGGGATGCGCGCGCTCCTCTCCGTTGCCAGGGGCAGCAAGGAGCCCGCCCGCTTCATTATCCTCGAGTACTCGGGCGGACGCCGCGGTGAAAAGCCCTACGTGATCGTCGGCAAGGGCATCACCTTCGACAGCGGGGGGATCTCGCTGAAGCCCCCGGACAAGATGGAGGAGATGAAGTCCGACATGTCGGGCGGGGCCGCCGTGCTGGCCGTGATCAGGGCAGCGGCCGAGCTGGGGCTGCCCCTGAACCTGGTGGGGCTCGTCCCGGCCACGGAGAACCTCCCGGGAGGGCGCGCCTACAAGCCCGGCGACGTGCTGAAATCCATGTCCGGCCGGACGATCGAGGTGATCAGCACCGATGCCGAGGGAAGGCTCATCCTGGCCGATGCGCTGACCTACGCGGGACGCTTCAAGCCGAAGGCCGTCATCGACATGGCGACCCTGACGGGGGCCTGCATCATCGCGCTGGGCGACGACGTGATCGGCATGATGGGCACCGACGGGCCCTTGAAGGACAGCCTGCGGAAAGCCGCCGACGAGACGGGCGAGAAACTCTGGGAGCTTCCGATCTGGGACGATTACGCCGAGCTCCTCAAGAGCGACGTGGCCGACATGAAGAACACGGGGGGACGTGCCGGCGGGGCGATCACGGCCGCTTGCTTCCTGAGAAAGTTTGTCGGCGACACCCCCTGGGTGCATCTGGACATCGCCGGGCCGGCCTGGCTGAGCAAGGATAAGCCCTACATCCCCCGCGGCGCCTCGGCCGTGGGAGTGCGGCTGCTGCTGCGGTTCCTGCGGGACCAGGCGGGGAAGAAGTGGGGGAAGTGAAAGACAGGGTTCAGGGTCCGGGTTGAAGAGGGAGCATTTCCAACAGACAGGACGGGCCAGGAGACGCGCACAGACTGCCATTATGTCGAATATTCTGCGGATCGAAAACCTGAGCACCCATTTCGAGACGGCGCGCGGGACCGTGAAGGCCGTCGACGGCGTGGATCTGCAGCTCAACGAGGGGGACACGCTGGGGATCGCCGGCGAGTCGGGATGCGGAAAGACGGTTCTCGCACTGACCGTCATGCGCCTCATCCCCAGGCCTCCCGGGCGCATCGTGTCGGGCCGGATCCTCTTCGAGGGGCAGGATCTCCTGGGGCTTTCCGAAGAGGAGATGCGCCGCGTGAGGGGCAAGCGGATCTCCATGATCTTCCAGGAGCCCATGACCTCGCTCAACCCCGTGTTCCGGGTCGGCGACCAGGTCGCCGAGACCCTTCGGCTCCACGAGGGGCTCTCCGCCGCGGAAGCCCATGGGAGGGCCGTGGAGATGCTCAGGATGGTAGGGATCCCGGCACCGGAGGCACGGGCCAGGGATTATCCCCACCAGATGAGCGGCGGGATGCGGCAGCGCGTGATGATCGCCATGGCGCTGTCCTGCCGGCCGCGGCTCATGCTGGCCGACGAACCCACGACGGCCCTGGACGTGACGATCCAGGCGCAGATCCTGGAGCTGATCCAGGAGCTCAAGCGGGAGGTGGGCACGTCGGTGATCCTGATCACGCACGACCTGGGGGTCATCGCCGAGGCCGCACAATATGCGGCCGTCATGTATGCAGGCTGGGTGGTCGAGCAGGGGCCGGTCGATGCGATCTTTTCCGCGCCGCTTCACCCCTACACCGTGGGGCTCATGAATTCGATCCCGCGGATCGGGAAGGGTCACGCGCAAGACGGGTACCTGAACGTCATCCCCGGGACGATCCCCGATCTGCTCGAGTTGCCGTCGGGCTGCAAGTTCCGGGACCGCTGCCCCCGCGCCATGCCCGTCTGCGCGGAAAGGAAACCGGAGCTGATCGCGAAGGCCCCCGGGCATTCCGTGAGGTGCTGGCTGCATGGGTAGACCGGGGATAAGGGTTCAGGGTACAGGGGAAGAAGAAACCAGATAGACCTAGAACGACGTAGGGAGACTTAAACTGACCTATGATGGCTGACATTCTCCTCGATATCCGGGGCGTCCGGAAGCACTTCCCCGTGAAGGGCGGCCCGCTCGGCAGCCGCAGGGCCGTCGTGAAGGCCGTCGACGGCGTGGATCTCGCCGTCTATCGGGGGGAGACCCTCGGCCTCGTGGGAGAGAGCGGGTGCGGAAAGACCACCCTGGGCCGGCTCGTCGTCCGGCTCGAGAGCCCCACGGAAGGGGAGATCCTGTTCGAGGGGGAGAACATCCTGGGCTACGGCAAGGAAAAACTGAAGGCATTCCGCCGCGAGGTCCAGATGATCTTCCAGGACCCCTACTCGTCGCTCAACCCCCGGCGCAGCGCGGGAAGCACCATCGGCGAGCCCCTGCTCGTGCACGGCGTCTCGTCCGGGCGGGAGCGAGACGAGGAAGTGGCGAGGCTCATGGAGAAGGTGGGGCTCACGCGGGAGCAGATGGGCCGCTACCCCCACGAGTTCAGCGGCGGCCAGAGGCAGCGGATCGGGATCGCGCGGGCGCTGGCCCTGCGGCCCAAGCTGATCATCGCCGACGAGCCCGTCTCGGCGCTGGACGTGTCCATCCAGGCCCAGATCCTGAACCTGCTGCGGAGCCTGCAGCGGGAATTCGACCTGACCTACCTGTTCATCTCCCACGACCTCAGCGTCGTGGAGCACATGAGCGACCGGGTGGCCGTGATGTACCTGGGGAAGATCGTCGAGCTTGCCCCGAGCGCCGAGCTCTACAACCGCCCGCTGCACCCCTACACGCAGATCCTCATCTCGGCCATCCCCGTCCCCGACCCGGGCCGGAAGTCTGCGCGCCTCCGGACGGGGGGCGACGTCCCGAGCCCCATCGACCCGCCCGCAGGGTGCGCCTTTCACCCCCGCTGCGGCCGCTCGACGGCTGCCTGCCGGGATGCCGTTCCCGCACTGGTCGAGCGGGAAAAGGGGCATTTCGTCGCCTGCCATCTCTGCGGCTGATTTTTTTGTCTTGCATTTTATCCGCGGCCGATCAGAAGATATGCGACAAGCCGGAATCGCCCGGCTGACAGCCGTTCTCGACAAGGAGGGCGCCCATGAGTTTTGCAGCATCGCGTACCCTGCCCGTGAAGTGGGCGCCGGCAGTTCTCGCCCTGCTGGCTCTCACGGCCTGCGCATCCGGGACGGTATTGAAGTGGAACCAGGTCGACCCAATCGTCCTGATGAATGCCGACGCAGGCAGGCAGTCCTACAACGCCATACGGTTCGAGACCTTCGGACCGAGGGCGGAGCAGATCTTCGGATACTTTCTGTACAAGGACGGCATCGAGGTCGTGACGGGCGGGGGGACTCCCGTCGCGAAGCTGGGAAAGAAGACCCTCCAGGAGGTCATGGCCGATTATGAGGGGGTGAGAAAGTCCCGGATGTACTCGAGCGGCAGCAATCTGGTTGTGCGGGAGATTCTGAGAAGGGGGTCCGTCGTGGGATACACGGCAAGCGATCTCAACATCGACGTTCAGCTCTGGGACATCACGCAGGAGGACGGTCCCCCGGTGCTTCGCTTGGAGTACAGGGATCTGCGCAGGGACTATGACGGTCCGGACCCGATGCGGCCGCACAAAAGGGGATTCTAGCGGGCCATGCAAAGGCGTCCCGCGCAACAAGCATGGGAAACCGTGCCGGATAGAGGAGAGGACATGAAGACATGAAGAGAACGGCGACATCGGCAATGAGAAAGCGTGCAGCGGGCATCATCCTGTGCCTGTTCCTGCCCGCATTGCTGTCTGCCTGTGCACCGGGCGCCATTCTGAAGTGGAACCAGGTCGATGCTGCGGCAGTGATGAAGGGCCCGGCGGGCAGCGGGAAGTTCAACGCGATCCGCGTAGCCACCTTCGGGCCCTACGCGGAGCAGATCTTCGGGTATTTCCTCTACCGCGACGGGATCGAGGTCATTACGGGCGGGGGCGCCTCGATCGAGAGGCTCGGGAAAATGGCTCCGGGGGAGATCCCCGCGGATTACGCCAGGGTCGTGAGCCGCAACCTTCACAATCCGAGGGTGCTCGTGACCCGCGAGGTCCTCCGCAACGGCGCGGTTGTCGGATACACGCTGACGGACATGAAGATGGACATCGACCTCTGGGACGTCACCCCCGCCGGACAGGGGGAGGCGATCGTGCTGCGTCTGGACTACAAGGATCGCAGAAACCTGGACAGCGGCGGGGACGGGCGGGGCATCTGGGGTTCGGCAGACTGATTTCGCCTCACCGGCTGAAGTGGTCCCAGCCCCGTGCGCCTTCGGTATCGAGCGGCTTGCCGCCGAGGTCGAAGACGCCCGGTGACGGGGCGGATCTGAATTCACCCAGCCTTGTCAGGGGGAGCCCGCGGAAGGGCCAGTCGCGCCTGAGGCGCTCCTCGTTTTCCTTCGATACGGCGAAGAGCAGCTCGTAGTCCTCGCCGTCCGTCAGGGCTTCCTGCAGCGTGGTGTCGCCGCTTCGCCTGGGAACGGTCCCCGGGTCGAGGAACAGCCCGACGCCCGAGGCGCGGCAGAGGCGCCCCGCGTCGATGAGAAGCCCGTCGCTCACGTCGATCATCGCCCGGGATAGTCCCCGTTCGGCGAGCCACCGGCCTTCCTCGATCCTGGGCTCGAAGTCGAGATGATGCGCCGTCGCAAACGAACGGCCGAAGACCCCGGTGGCCCAGAAGCCGTCGCCCGCCCTTGCGCCCGAGCGGCGCAGGACCTGCCTCTCGCCCGCGCGGCCGACGATGGTCAGGCTTGCCACCGTCCTCTCCGCACCGCGGGCCAGGTCCCCCCCGATCAGGTGGGTCTCCCAGCGCCTGCACAGCTCCAGCATCCCGTCGAAGAAGCGGTCGAGCCAGGCCGTGTCGTGACGGCTCCCGAGGGCCACGGAACTCAGACAATACAGAGGCGTGCCCCCCATGGCGGCGATGTCGCTGAGGTTGCGGGCAAGAAGCTTGCGGCCCACCTGCCGCGGCGATGCCGTGAAAGGACCCTCGTCGAGAAAGTGCCGTCCCTCGACCACCTGGTCCACGGCGATCAGCAGGATGCCGCCGTCCGCCGAACGGAACCCCGCGCAGTCGTCGCCGGGCGGGATGACCAGATCGCCCGGCGGAAGGGGCATGCGTTTGAAAAGGGCCTCCAGGAAATCGTCTTCGGTCATAATGGTCTGTCTAAGTCTATCTGGGTCTATGGCATTCACATTCCCCTCGACCCCCTTCAAAAAGGGGTATCCTCCGAGGCATCCCCTTTTAACAAGGGGGGATGGAGGGGGATTTTCTGTCACAGCTCCCGGGCGGCGAAGAACGCCTCGTGGACCGCCTCGTATGCCTTGCGAGCCTTCTTCGCGTCCCCCACGACGATGACCCTGTCGGCAAGGCCGCGCAGCCGCTCCTCGAGGGGATTGAACGGGACGGTCCCGCAGGCCATTACGACGGTGTCGCAGGGGATGAGCTCGCGGCCCTCCTTCTTTTCCACCCAGAGGCCCTTCGGGGTGATCTCGACGGCCTTCGTGTGCGTCATCACGCGAACCCCGTACTGCGAGAGCTGCCGCAGGGCGATCCAGCGCGTGGTCAGCCCGATGTCGTCGCCGGCCCTGTCGAGCATCTCGACGAGGGTGACCTTCTTGACGCCCCGGGTGGCGTATTCGCGCAGGCGCTCGGGTTCCTCCGCCTTGTTCAGGAGCAGGAACTTCAGGGTTTCGGCGTCGAGGGTGCCGATTTTCGCCAGGTACAGGGCCGCCTCGATCCCGACGGCGCCCCCGCCGATCACCACGACGGTCTTTCCCGTGGCGGCTTTCCCTGCCAGCACGTCCCAGGCGTATTCCACGTTTTCACCGTCGATCCCGGGGATGGGCGGGCAGAGGGGCTCGCCCCCCGTGGCCAGGATGACCGCATCGGGCTTTTCGGCCTTCACGAGATCCTCGCCGACCTCCACACTTGTCCGGATGACGGCCCCCGCGGCCCTGGCCCCCTCGGCAAAAGGCTCCAGGTAGGCACTCATCTCGCGGCGCTCCTCGATGGCCGAGGCGAAGGGCATCTGGCCGCCGAGGGTCGCCTCCCTCTCGTAGAGGGTCACCCTGTGGCCGGCCTGTGCGGCCGTCCGGGCCGCAGACAGTCCGGCGGGACCCCCGCCGACCACCATGACCTTTTTGGGCGCCGCGGCCTTCTGCACGGGCGGGACCTCGAACTCCCGGCCGGCACGGGGGTTGACGAGGCACTCGACGGGCTCGAAGTTGAAGATCCGGTCCAGACAGCCCTGATTGCAGCCTATGCAGGGGACGATTTCCTTCGCCCGGCCCGACATCGCCTTCACGGGGAACTCGGGGTCCGCCAGCAGCGCTCGTGCGAGGCCGACCAGGTCGGCGCGGCCGTCACGGATGATCCCCTCGGCCAGATCCGGGTCGTTGATGCGGTTGCACGCGATGACGGGCCCGGTGACGGCTGCCTTGACGCCGCTTGCCAGGTGGACGAAGGCCCCCCGGGGCACGTCCATGGTGATCTGGGGGACCATGGTCTCGTGCCATCCGCCCGTGACGCTGAAGGCGTCCACTCCGTGCTGCTCCAGCATGCGCGCGAACTGGGCGGCTTCCCGGTTCGTGTTGCCGCCCGGCATGAAGTCGCTGCCGGCGATGCGGAAGACGACGGGGTAGCCCGGGCCCACGGCCTCGCGGATCGCCCAGGCCACCTCGATGCCGAAGCGCATCCGCCTGTCGGGGCTGCCGCCGTACTCGTCGGTCCGGTGATTGGTCAGGGGCGAGAAGAATTCCGAGATCAGGTAGCCCGTGCCAGCCAGGACCTCGACGGCGTCGAATCCCGCCCGTTTCGCCCTGGCCGCCGCATCGGCGAAGTTTGCGATCGTGTCCTGGATGTCGTCCAGGCTCATCTCGCGGGGGACCTCCCGGGTGATGGCCGAGGCAATGGGGGAGGGTGCGATCGGCTGCCGGCCGATCATGCCGGAGCGGACGTAGCGGCCGCCGTGGAAGAGCTGGGCCGCCATGAGGGCGCCGTGCCGGTGAGCGGCCGCGACGAGTTTCGAGAGGCCCGGGATGAACCGGTCGTCGCTGATCCCGATCATCTCCTTCATGCTGCTCGCATAGGAGTCGATCGTGCAGCCCCCGACGAAGAGGAGGGCCGCCCCGCCCCGTGCACGCTCCTCATAGAAAGCCACGAGACGGTCCGTCACCTCGCTGCGGTCGTTGCAGTAGCCGAGGTGCATGGCCGGCATGACGATGCGGTTCTTCAGGGTGAGCGATCCGACCTTGACGGGAGAAAAAAGGTATTCCATGATTCCCTCCTTTTTATGAAAGAGGCCCGTAATCCGGGCTCGGTGGCCTGAGCCGCAAAGCGGCAGGGAATGATACGCGGCTGCGTGTCTATGGGTACGATTGTTTGAGTGAAAGGTAAAGAAACGTCATCGCGAGCCCGAGCCCGTCGAGGGCGTGACGATCTACGATTCCCTTCTCTGTTCTAACCCGATGTCCATAAGCCTGGTTCCTGACACCCGATTCCGGTGATTGCCGCGTCGGCCTGACGGCCTCCTCGCAACGACTCGTTTTATCGGCAGTCGTGACCCTTATGTCCCCGGACCCTGTCCCCCGACCCCTTTCTTCCGATGATGTAACAAAATCCGCGAGAAAATCCCAACGATTATTTGTCCGCCGCGGGGGCGGGCGCTGCGGCGGGGAAACTGCGGAACTCCCGCCGCGTGAGATACCACGCGCCCAGGAAGAGGCAGGCGTTGGCCATGGGCTGTGCAGCCCAGACGCCGGTGAGCCCGAACTGCATGGACAGCAGGAGCAGCAGCGGGATGAGCAGGACCACGTCGCGCATCACGAGCAGCGACATGGAGACGACCCCCTTGCCCAGCCCGTTGAACATGCTGATCCAGGTGAAATTCGCCCCTGCGAAGGGAAGCGACAGGGCGAAGATCCGAAGCGCCGGGACGGCGACGGCAATGACCTCAGGGTCCTTCGTGAAGATGCGGATCAGCGGGTCGGCGAAGACCTGCAGGAAGGCGCAGCTGGCGATCGTGAGGATGCCCGCGTATTTCACGGCCACGTGCACCGTCTCGATGAGCCGGGGGTACAGACGGGCGCCGAAATTGAACCCCACGAGCGGCATCACGCCGTGCCCGATCCCAACGAGCACCCAGATGATGAGTCCCTGCACCCGGAAGATGATGCCCAGGGTCGCCACCGCCGCAGGCCCGTAACCGCCGAGGGTGTGGTTGTAGAAGGTCAGAACGATGCTGATGACGAAGTTCATGACCATGGAGGGGACCCCGACGCGGTAGATCGCCCGGATGACGGGCAGGTCGGGCGCCAGGTGCTCCCTGCGGATCCGGTAGGAGGATGTGGGCTTCATGAAGAGCCGGAGGGATAGCACGCAGGTCGCAAACTGCGAGATCCCCGCCGACCACGCGGCCCCCCGGATGCCCAGCTCGGGGAAGGGCCCCCAGCCGAAGATCAGGAAGGGGTCCAGCAGGGCCCCCAGCACGGCCGCCGTGGTGAGCGCGTACATGGAGTAATTCGGGTTGCCCTCGGCACGGAAGAGATTGCCCGCCGAGATCATGAAGATCAGGAAAGGGGTGGTGAAGAGGTAGACGATGAAGTACTCCCTCGAAAGCGGGAGAATCTCGTCGGTGGCGCCGAAGAGCCTCAGGATCGAGTCGTGGAAGATCAGCCCCGGGACGATCACCAGGGCGCTGATGAAGAACGACAGGAAGAGGATCTGTCCCGCCGTCCGGCTCGCCCGGTCGGTTTCGCCGGACCCGAACATGCGTGCCGCGAAGGACCCGGCGCCCACCCCGGTGCCGACGCCGAAACCGCCGAAGAGCATCTGGATCGGGAAGGCGATGGTCACGGCGGCGATGGTCTGGGGGCCGAGGCGCGAAAGCCAGAAGACGTCGATGAAATTGTAAAACGCCATCACCAGCATGGCCGTGATGGAGGGGAGGCTCATTTTCCAGAGAAGCGAACCGACGGGTTCGTTGCGAAGATCGAGCTGTGCTTTCTTCATCGGGTATTTGACGGTTCGGGCCGAAGCGGATATAAAGGCCGTGGAAACGCTAACACGGCGTCGGGCAAAATGCAATGCGCCATGGCTCGGCTGGCAGCAGGCGGCTTCGCTTTGTCCATGGTTCATCAGGCCGTCCGCTGTATGCCGTCGGCTGTTCGCACCGGACCGCAGTCTGATGGAATCGGTAAAGAACTACAACCTCATCGTCCTTCTCGGGCCGACGGCCTCGGGCAAGACGCGGCTGGCCGCGCGGCTGGCCGCGTCGCTGGGCTCGGAGCTGATCTCCGCCGACTCCCGCCAGGTGTACAGGGGCATGGACATCGGGACGGGAAAGGACCTCTCGGAGTACGTCGTCGACGGCGCCCCCGTGCCCTACCACCTCATCGACGTGGCCGAACCCGGACACCTCTTCAGCGTCTTCGAGTTCCAGCAGCGCTTCTACGCCTGCTTCCGCGGGATTTCCGCCCGGGGCAAAATACCGATCCTCGTCGGCGGCACGGGCCTCTACATCGAGTCGGTCCTCAGGGCATACCGGATGCTCCCCGTTCCGGAGGACCCTTCGCTGAGGGCGGAGCTGGCCGGCAAGAGCATGGATGAGCTGGCCGCGTTGCTCCTTCACCTCAACCCCGCGCTTCACAACACGACGGACCTGACGGGCCGCGGGCGACTCGTCCGGGCCATCGAGATTGCCCTGCACGCGGCCGGGCAGGGCTCGCAGGACCTCATCGAGCGTCCCGACATCGTGCCCCTGGTCATCGGCATCCGGTGGGACCGTGCCGTCCTGCGGGAGCGGATCACGCAGCGGCTCAGGGAGCGCCTCGGGCAGGGGATGATCGACGAGGTGCGGAGGCTCCGGGATGCGGGCGTTCCCTGGGAGCGGCTCGACGAGATGGGCCTGGAGTACCGGTACGTGAGCCTGTACCTGCGGGGGGAGCTGTCGTTCGAGGAGATGGTCCGGACGCTCAACACCCGGATCCACCAGTTCGCCAAGCGCCAGGACACGTGGTTCCGGGGGATGGAGCGCAGGGGGATCACGATCCACTGGATCGAGGGGGCGGACGAAGCGGCGCTGCGGGAGATCGTAAAGAGGGGATGAATTTGAAGAAGGAGGGTGGGGGAGGATTTTGCAGAGCCTGTTTCTTCCATCGATAACCCCGTCCCCAAGACGGGGTCCGTGGCTCGCAATGACGAGGGACCGTTTATGACGGAGTCTGAAAAAAGGGAGCCGGGTGAGACGTTTCCCTGTCCCCCGGGGCCCTGCGCGTAGCGCTTACGTCTCGCCCAGGTAGGCCTTCTTCACCCGCTCGTCGCAAAGCAGGTCCTTCCCCGTCCCCGCGAGGACGATCTCGCCCGTCTCCAGGACGTAGCCGTAGTCGGCGACGTTGAGAGCCGCCATGGCGTTCTGCTCGATGAGCAGGATGGTGGTGCCCTCCTGGTGGATCTTCGTGATCACGCGGAAGACCTCGCGGATCAAAAGCGGCGCAAGACCCAGGGAGGGCTCGTCCAGCAGCAGCAGCTTGGGCCTCGACATGAGCGCGCGCCCCAGGGCCAGCATCTGCTGCTCGCCTCCCGAGAGGGTGGCGGCGGGCTGGTCGCGTCGCTCGAGCAGGCGCGGGAAGGTCTCGAAAATCCACTCGATGTCCCGGTCGATCTCCTTCCTGTCGTCCCGGCAGTAGGCGCCCATCAGCAGGTTCTCGTAGACGCTCAAGTTGACGAAGACCCGGCGCCCCTCGGGGGACATGGCGATCCCTTCGCGGGCGATGCGGTGCGCCGACAGACCGAGGATCTCTCGGCCGGCGTAGCGGATCCGGCCGCTCGAGGCGGGCACGAGGCCGCTGACGGCTCGCAGGAGGGTGCTCTTGCCCGCCCCGTTTGCCCCCACGAGCGTCACGACCTTCTCCTCGGGCACGTGGATCGACACGTTCTTCAGGGCGTGGATGCCGCCGTAGTGGACGTTCAGTCCCTCGACCCTAAGCACGCTGCACCTCCCCGAGGTAGGCCTCGATGACCCTGGGATTGTTCTGGATCTCGTGGGGCGTCCCCTCGGCGATTGTGGTGCCGTAGTCGAGCACCTTGATCCGCTCGCAGATCTCCATGACGAACTTCATGTCGTGCTCGATCAGCAACACCGTGAGATCGTAGTCCGTGCGGAGGCGCAGGATCAACTCCAGAAGCTCCTGCGTTTCGTTGGGGTTCATCCCCGCGGCCGGCTCGTCCAGCAGCAGCAGCTGCGGCCCCGTGGCCAGGGCCCGGGCGAGCTCGAGCCGCCGCTGCTTGCCGTAGGGCAGGGACGTGGACCGCTCCCGGGCCACCTCCTCGAGCCCGACCTCCCGCAGCAGCTTCATGGCCCCGTCGACCATCATCTTCTCCTCCCGGCGGTACAGGGGCAGCCTCAGGGTCGCTCCGAAAAACGACGACCGGATCCTGCAGTGATACCCGATCATGACGTTCTCGATGACCGAGAGTTCCGAGAAAAGGCGGATGTTCTGGAAGGTCCGCGCGATGCCCGCCTTCGTGATCCGATTGGCCTTCAGGCCGCTGATGACGCTGTCGCGGAAGCGGATGACGCCCTCCGAGGGGGTGTAGTAGCCGGCGATCATGTTGAAGACCGTCGTCTTGCCGGCGCCGTTGGGCCCGATGAGGCCGACGATCTCCCCCTTTTCGATGTGGAGGTTGAAGTCGTTGACGGCCACGAGGCCGCCGAATCTCATCGTGAGGGCTTCGGCAGTAAGCAGGATCATCGGGGCCGACCTCCGATGCCGAGTTTCCCGGACAGCCAGTTCCAGCTGAATTCCCGCGTCCCCAGGATGCCGTGTCGGGCGAAGATCATGATGAAGATGAGGATCAGCGAGAAGATGACCATCCGCATCCCGGGGATTCCGGGGATCTCGAAGAGCCCGAGGTCCATGGGTTCGTCGAGGAAACGGAGCGCTTCGCCTCCCCAGGTGACGAGGATGGCGGCGAGGATGGAACCGGTGATGCTCCCGAGGCCGCCCGCCACGATGATGATGAGGAGGTTGAAGGTGAGGAAGAACGTGAAGAGCGTGGGCGAGATCGTGGTGATCAGGTGGGCCAGAAGCCCCCCGCCGATTCCCTCGAAGAAGGCGCTCGTCGTGAAGGCGAGCATCTTGTGCCAGAAAGCGTTGATCCCCACCGCCTCGGCCGCCGCCTCGTCGTACTTGATCGCCTTCATGGCCATGCCGTAGCTGCTGCGCACCATGCGGGCGATGAGGAACACCGTGAGGACGGCGAGTCCCCACGACCACCAGAGGTTCGTGTGATCCGCGATGCCCTTGAGCCCGAGGGGCCCGTTGGTGATGCTCTGCGTGTTGTTGGCGATGACGCGGACGACCTCCCCGAACCCGAGGGTCACGATGGCCAGGTAATCGCCGCGCACGCGGAACACGGGGAAGCCCATCAGGAACCCGAAGAAGGCGGTCACGATCCCCGCAGCGAGCAGCGAGACCGCGAAGGGGACCGAGATGACGCTCAGGGGCCAGATGCAGGGCTCGATGATGAAGGAAATCTCCTTCTCCATCGGCGTGAGCGTCAGAAGTGCGGAGGTGTAGGCCCCGATGGCCACGAAGGCGTTGGGTTCGAGGGAGAACTGGCCCGTCACGCCGTTGATGAGATTGTAGCTCACCGCGAGGATGATGAAGATCGCGCAGTTGTTCAGGATCCGGATCGTGTAGTCCGATCCGGCGCTGTTGGCGGCATAGAGCAGGGCCGCCAGGAGGGCCGTGCCCCCGATGGAGAGTAGCTGGTTTCTGCGGTGATTCGGGTCCATCGTAACCAATAACCGGCGGTCAGGGTACGGCAACCGGTGAAATCGATTCCATTCCTCAGCGCTCCTCGACTCTAGAACCTCGGTCCCCCTATTCGGGCAATTTCGACCCCATGAGCCCCGTCGGGCGGAAGATGAGAATGAAGATCAAGATTCCGAAGGCGATCGCGTCTCGATATCCAGCTATTTCGGGCATCAGGGCGACAAGCAGGATCTCGGCCAGCCCGAGCAGCAGCCCGCCCAGCATGGCCCCGGTGACGTTGCCGATGCCGCCGAGAACGGCCGCCACGAATGCCTTGAGCCCGGGGATGATTCCCATGAGCGGGTTGATCTCGGGGTATCTCATGGCCCACATGATCCCGCCGGCCGCCGCCGCCGCGGAGCCCACGGCGAAGGTGATGGAGATGACCCGGTTGACGTCCACCCCCATGAGCCTCGTCGTCTCCATGTCGTGGCTGATGCAGCGCATGGCGCGGCCGGCCTTCGTGCGGTGAATGATGAAGAGGATCCCCGAGAGAAGAATGAGGGTGATCAGCGGCGTCCACAGGACCAGGGCCGGGATCATCAGGCCGGCGATCTCGTAGACCTCGGCGAACATGTCCGGGGTGGTGAAGCCCTTCGGGCGTCCCCCGAAGACGACCAGGCCGAGGTTCTCCAGCAGGAAGGAAACGCCGATGGCGGTGATGAGGGCCGAGATCCGCGGGGCATGGCGCACCGGCACGTAGGCGCCCTTGTCGATCAGAACGCCCAGGATCGCCGTCAGGACCATGGCGGCGACGAACGAGGCCCCCCAGGGCAGGCTGAACATGAGGATGCCGAAATAGGCGAAGTAGCACCCCATCATCATGACGTCGCCGTGGGCGAAGTTGATGAGCCGGATGATGCCGTAGACCATGGTGTAGCCGATGGCGATGAGCCCGTAGAGGCTCCCCAGGGCCACGCCGTTGATCATCTGCTGGAGGAAGAAGGTCAGTTCCAAGAAACCCGTCCCCGTACCGGCACGTCTACAAAAGAGGGGCGATCGTTCCATCGCCCCTCTCCGGTACGCCGTCCTATCGAGTGCACGCCTATTTCATCTTCGGCGCCGCCTTCTTCGGTTCTGGCTTCGCGCCGGGGGGATCCACGGTGGCCACGTACCGGAAATCGCCGCCGCGGACCTGGACGATGACGAGGCTCTTCACCGCGTTTCCGTCCTCGCCGATGTTGATCGTCCCGGAGATGCCCTTGAAGTTCTTCGTGTTCGCCAGGGCCGCCCGGATCTTGGCGCCCTCCGTCGACTTCGCCCGCTCGATCGCGTCGGCCAGGACAAAGTAGGCGTCGGCGCCCATGACGTCGAATGTCCCGACCTTGCCGAATTTCTTCTCGTAGACGGGGATGAACTTCTTGGCCAGCGGCGTGGTGGCCGCCTCCTTCTCGAAGTGGCCCGTGAACATCAGCCCCTCGACATACTGCTTGCCGATGTCGAGGAGGGCCTTATCCTGGGCGCCGTCGCCGGAGATCACGGGGATGTTCAGGCCGAGGTCCTTGGCCTGCTTCATGGAAAGGGCGACCTCGGTGTAGTAGTTGGGCATGTAGAGCACGTCGGGGTTCTTGGCCTTGATGGCCGAGATCTGGGCCGTGAAGTCCTTGTCGCCGGTCTGGCAGTAGGTCTTCGACACGATCTGGCCGCCGAGTTTCGTGAAGCTCTTCTCGAAGAAGTCGGCCAGGCCCACGCAGTAATCCTGCGCCTTGTCGATGATGAGGGCGGCCCTGCGCTTCTTCAGGGTCTCGTAGGCGTACTTGGCGGCCATCTCGCCCTGGAAGGGGTCGATGAAGCACACGCGGAAGATGTACTTCTTGCCCTGGGTCACGAGGGGGTTGGTGGCCGTGGGGGAGACGACGGGGACGCCGGCCTTCTCGGCGATCGGCCCGCCGGCCATCGTGTTGCCGCTGATGGAGGAACCGATGATGGCGACGGCCTTTTCCTTTTCCACCAGCCGCGTGACGGCGTTGGCGGCCTCGATCTTGTCGCTCTTGTCGTCTACGAGGACCAGCTCGACCTTCTTGCCGAGAATCGTCGGCTTCATGTCACGGGCGACCTGGATGCCCTGCCAGGAACCCTGGCCGTAGGCTGCCACACCGCCCGTCATGGGCAGGAAGACGCCGATCTTGATCGTGTCGGCTTTTGCCTGGGAGAATGCGGGTGCCGGCAGCGAAACGGCCAGACCCAGGATCAGGAACGCAACCGCCAGGTGTCTCATCTTCATCGCTCTCCTCCTTTTCGGTATCCTCAAACACAGCCGGACAAAGACGCGTGCGCCGAGGGCGCCGGGACCCAACACCGCGATTCTCTAGCACAGGAATTCCTGAAAAGCAAGGGTTCAGGGGGGCAGGGGGCCCTCGCCCCGATCCCCGTCATCTCCTGTCCTTTTCCCGGTGTCGCTTGCGGAAGATGAGCCGGATGGGTACGCTCTGGAAGCCGAGGCCCTCCCGGATCCGGTTGGCCAGGTAGCGCTCATAGGAGAAATGGATCGCCTTGGGTTCCCGGACGAAGAAGACGAAGGTCGGCGGTTTCACCCGGGGCTGGGTGGCATAGACGATCTTGTTGGGACGGTTGCGGTACATGGGTGCGGGGTTCTCGGCGACGTATCGTTCGACCTGCGCGTTGAGCTCCGCCGTGGGGATGCGTCTGGTGAACTCGGCCCAGACCGCATCGATCAGCTCGAAGATTCGCCCCACCCGCTGTCCCGTCAGGGCCGACACGAAAACGATGGGGGCGAACTGGAGAAACTTCAGCTCGTCCCTCAGCTTGGCGACGTAGATTCCCACCGTGCTGTTGTCCTTCTCGACGAGGTCCCACTTGTTCACGACCAGGATGCAGGCGACCCCCTTGTCGAGGACGAGTCCCGCGATCTTGGCGTCCTGTTCCGTGACCCCCTCCTCGCCGTCGATGAGGACGAGCGCGACGTCGCATCGGTCCAGCGTCTTCAAGGCCTCGATAACACTGTATTTTTCGAGGTTCTGGCTGATGCGGCTCTTCCTGCGGATCCCCGCCGTGTCGACGAGGACGTACCTGCGCCCCCCACGCTCGAAGGGGGTGTCGATCGAGTCCCGCGTCGTGCCGGGCAGGGGGTTGACGATGGTCCGCTCGTAACCGAGGATCCTGTTGACCAGGGAGGATTTCCCCACGTTGGGGCGGCCCACGACGGCGATCCGGATCGGCTCCTCTACCTCTTCCCCGGAATGGGCCTCTTCACCCGCGGGCTCTGTCGCCGGGATGGTTGCCGTCGCGGCATCCATCAGCTCGTCCACCCCGCGCCCGTGCTCGGCCGAGATCGTGTATAGGGGCTCGATCCCGAGGCGGTAGAAATCGAAGACGTTGACGTCGTGGCGGGGGCCGTCGATCTTGTTGACGGCGTAGAAGACGGGCTTGCCGTAGGAGCGCAGCTGCCGCACGATCTCCTCGTCGGAGGGCGTGAGGCCGTCCTTCCCGTCCATGAGGAAGATGATGATGTCGGCCTGTTCCATGGCGAGCCGGGTCTGCTCGCGCATCTGCATGAGGATCGTTTCCGTCGAGACGGGCTCGAAGCCGCCCGTGTCGACGACGGTGAAGGACCGTCCGTTCCAGGACGCGTCGGCGTAGTTGCGGTCGCGCGTGGCTCCCGGCTGGTCGATGGCGATGGCCTTCTTCCGCTCCGAGAGCCTGTTGAAGAGCGTGGACTTGCCGACATTGGGCCGGCCGATGATGGCAATTAAAGGTTTCATGGAATCAGGGTACAGGGTCCGGGGTACAGGGTCCAGGGAAAATCACGCAGCATCCTTCTTTCGCAAGGATGCCGCCAATATCCATAATAGCTTGGATACTTCCTCGCGCCCATCGCAGAGAGTTTCAGAGTCCTTGTCGGAAAGATCGGCCGGATCCTTCGAAAGGGATAGCAGCGTCTCCAGTTCTACGCGTGATCCGATCGCTACGTTCAGGAAATGCAGGTATTCTTTTCGATGGTTTCTGCAGTAGCCTTCTGAAGTGTTACACGGTATCGATACGGCACACCTACGCATCTGCGATACGATCCCGAACAGTTCCTCTTTCATCTCTTGTCCCGGCCCCTGTACCTGGTCCCTGAACCCTTATTTGTCTCCGTAGCCGAACTCCTTCAGCCACCTGGCGTCTTTCGTCCAGTCCTTCCGCACGCGGACGAAGAGCTCCAGGAAGATCTTCGCGGCGAAGAACTTCTCCATTTCCAGGCGGGCCTGCGTCCCGATCTCCTTGAGCATCCTGCCGCCCTTGCCGATCAGGATGCCCTTCTGGGAATCCTTCTCCACGGTGATCGTGGCGGTGATGCGGATCCGGTCTTTCCCCTCGTCCTCCTTGAAGGAATCCACCGTGACGGCCGTCGCGTAGGGGATTTCACGGTGGGTCAGCTCGAGGATCTTCTCCCGCACGATCTCGGCGGCGATGAACCGCTCGGAGTTGTCCGTGAACAGGTCGTCGGGAAAGAGTTTCGGACCTTCGGGAATCGCGTCGCGTATCAGATCGAGAAGGCGGTCCACGCCGTCGCCCGTGGCGGCCGATACGGGAACGATCTCGCGGAAGTCGTGAAGACCGCGGAAGCGGTCGATCAGGGGCAGCAGCATCGGTTTTGCCACGAGGTCGATCTTGTTGATGACCAGGAAGACCGGCACGTCCGCCGTCCGCAGGGCGTCGACAATGAGGGCGTCCCCGGGGTCGAAGCCCCGGTCGGCCTCGACGAGGAGCAGGACCAGGTCGACCTCGCCGAAGGCGCTCGTCGCCGCCTTCACCATGTAGCGGTTCAGGGGCGTCTTTGCCTGATGGATGCCCGGTGTGTCGAGGAAGATGAACTGCCCGTCCGCGGTGTTGCGGATCCCCGTGATCCGGTTTCTCGTCGTCTGGGGCTTGCTGCTCGTGATGGCGAGCTTCTCGCCCACGATGGCGTTCAGCAGCGTGGACTTGCCCACGTTGGGCCGCCCGACGATGGCAATGAATCCCGACTTAAACACGTGGGGAGACCTCCCGGATCGATGTCCCGTGTTCCCTCTGTCCGTCCTGAAGCTTGAGGGTGCCCCTCGGGATGGCCGGGTCCGGTTTGGCTGCAACGGGCACGCCGAATCTCGACTCGAGCAGCAGGCGGTTCCGTCCCCCGGGGCCGTGGAAGCTGGAGAGGTCCGCCGGCGCCACGTGAAAAACCGCTTCGTGCGCATTCGAGGGAACCCTGTCCATCAGCTCCCATGCCATCTCCCGGAAGATCTCCGCTTCCACGAGACCCCGGAAGGCGGGGTGCCAGGGACCGGCGAGGATGCACCCTTCCTCGCGCATCTCGCCGGTCGCCTGAAGCCCGAGGCGGATGACGGGAATGCGCGCCCTTGCAAAGCTCAGGAGGGCTCCCTTGCACCAGGTCACCGCCTCGTCGAGGGAGAGGGGCCGGTAGGTCCCGCGAGCGTGAAGGCGCGCCAATTCCGTGTCGCGAAAGACAAGGACGGGGTGGATCCGGACCGAGTCCGGGGCGACCCGGACCACGTCCGCGACGGTGGCCTCGAACGACTCCCGGTTCTGCCCGGGGAGCCCCGCCATGAGGTGAAGGCCCGTCTCGAACCCCTTTGCCTTGCAGAGCGCCGCGGCCCTTCGGATATCGCCGGCGCTGTGGCCCCGTCCCGACATCCGGAGCACCTCGTCGTCCATCGATTGGGCCCCGATTTCCACGGTCCGGACGCCCATCGATGCCAGAAGGCAGAGCCTCTCCCCGTCGACGTCGTCGGGGCGGGTGGAGATCCGGATGCCCTGAACGGCCCCTTCCCTGATGAGCGCTGATGCCACGCCCAGAAGCTCCATCTGTTCGTCGAGGGGCATGCCCGTGAAGCTCCCGCCGTAAAAGGCGATCTCCGCAGGGCGGTAGCGCCCGCCGCTGGATGCAAGGTATTCACGAACCGCTCTGCGCATGGCGTCCTCCGTGACCGGGGGGGCATTGCCGGCGATGACCCTCTCGTTGCAGAATACGCACCGGTGGCGGCAGCCGCGGTTGCGGAGGAAGAAGGGGATGATCAGGGGGCGCAATATCGGTCTCTCCGGTCTATTCGGTTCAGAGATAGAACGTGTTGAGCTTTGAGTTGCGAGTTTTGCGCTGGGGAAGGGCGACTCTTCCACTTTTCTTTCTGCCGCGGTGCAGCCCTCACTCCTGCACGTCTTCTCCATCGTCAGGGGGCTGGAGGTTTTCGATGGCCTCGAGCGCTTTCCTGGCGGCCCGCTGCTCGGCCTCCTTCTTGTTGCGGCCCAGACCGGCCTTGCTCACGATGTCGCCGACGCTCACCAGGATCTGGAAAACCTTGTCGTGGTCGGGACCGAACTCCCGCAGTACGCTGTACCTCGGGATAATCCGGAAACGGTTCTGGGCGATCTCCTGGAGGCGGGTCTTGTAGTCCCGGTAGAGGATCTTGATGTCGCCCGTGTCCAGCAAGGGCAGGAAACGCCTGCCGACAAAGTCGCACACCCCGTCAAAGCCCGCGTCGCAATAAACGGCGGCGATGATGGCCTCCAGCGCATTGGCGAGAAGCGAGCTTTTCCGCCTCCCCCCGGAGATCTCCTCGCCCCTGCCGAGGAGCAGGTAGTCCCCCAGGTGAAGTTCCCTGGCGAGCCTGGCAAGAGGCTTTTCGTTGACGATGGAGGAGCGGATCTTGGAGAGATCCCCCTCCGTGAAGTCCGGGAATTTCTTCATCAGCATGTCGCTGATGCACAGGGTCAGCACGGCATCGCCGAGGAACTCGAGGCGCTCGTTGTCCTGCTTCAGCTGATCCGGGTTCTCGTTCGCGTAGGAACGGTGCGTGAGGGCGCAGTCCAGCAGGGAGCGGTCGTTGAACCGGTACCCCAGGGCTTCCTCGAGGGCTTCGAGACGCGTCAGGCGGTCACTGTTCATGGCAGACCCGGGCGCACGCCGTCCCGGCCTCGGCGGATTCGATGACGACATCGATCAGGCGGTTCATCGACTCGTTGCTCACCCCCGTCAGGAGCACCGGGATGTAATTGCCGGTGAACCCTTTCAGGCGGCCCGTCTTCCTGTCGCGGCTTCCCTCGACGAGCACGGTCTGTCTCGATCCGACGGCCTGTTTTGCGAAGTCCTCCCGCTTGGCGAGGCCCAGGGCCCTGAGCTCCGCGGCGCGCCGGGCGCGCAGGGGCCCGTCGACCTTCCCGGGCAGCGTCGCCGCCTCCGTGCCCGGCCGTTCCGAGTAGGGGAAGACATGGAGATAGGCGACCGGCAGGCCGCGCAGCAGCTCGAGCGTGTTCTCGAACTCCAGGTCCCCCTCGCCGGGGAATCCCGCCATCACATCCACACCGACGGCGACACCCGGAATCTCGTCCACGAGCCTGTGAACGAGGTCCCTGAAAAAACGCCGGTCGTAATGCCTTCCCATGGCGGAGAGGATTCGGTCGTCGCCGCTCTGGAGGGGGATGTGCAAATGGGGGCACAGGATCCTCGATTCCCGCAGGCGGGAGATCAGCTCCCCCGTCACCTCGAGCGGCTCGATCGAACTGAGGCGGATCCTCAAGGCGGCTCCGGCCTCCTCGAGTCGCCGGAGCAGGCGCGGAAGACCCGTCGCCGGGGTCAGGTCCGCCCCCCATGCGCCCAGGTGCACCCCCGTCAGTACAATCTCGCGGCAGCCCGACGCGGCCAGGTCCGCCAGGCGCTCGAGGACATCCCCGGGCGGCATGCTGCGGCTTGGCCCGCGGGCGGACGGGACGATGCAGTAGCTGCAGCGGGCATTGCACCCGTCCTGGATCTTGAGAAAGGCCCTTGTCCTTCCGGGGACGCGGTCGGCTCCGAGGCCGGAAAAGCGCCGGGCCCGCCCGATGTCCTGCACCCGCACTTCTGCGGGGCCCCCGTTGAGCCGCCCCACGAGTTCCGGGATGAGCTCTTTTTCGACATTGCCCGCAACGAGGCGGACATTGGGGAGAGCCTTGATCTGCTCCGGAGCCACCTGTGCGTAGCAACCCGTCACGATGACCGGCGACGACGGGTTCCGGCGCGCCGCCCTGCGGATGAGCTGCCGGGACTGGAAATCCGTCCGCGCGGTGACCGTGCAGGTATTGATAATGCAGATGTCAGCCTCGGCGTCGAATCCCACCAGGGTGTGACCCAGCTGTTCGAGCCTCCGGGCGATGCCCGCCGAATCGCACTGGTTGACCTTGCAGCCCAGCGTCACCAGGGCGACCCTCCTGGGCCCCCCCGCCGGGCCGTCCGGGCCCGGGACCCGATTATCCCGCTCGTCGTTCATGCGCCGTCCCGTTGCCGATGCCGGCGGCTCACCACGGGGCACCGCGTTGCGGGGAGCCCCCGCGTCGGCACGTTTCTTGAAGTTGCAATCTAGACCGAGGGCCAAGGTTTGTCAAGGCGCAATAATTAGTGGATATCACAGCGGAATCGTGTTAAAGGGGTTCATACTGCACAAGGGGGGATCGTGATGGATGCCATTGCCGGGTTCATGTCCGAGAATGGGGTGATCGTCCTCCTCATCATCCTTGCCGCCGTGGGTCTGTTCTGGCTCCTAACCCGCTTCTTCAAGCTCACCCTCGTCATCGCCGTCGTCGTTCTGGCCATACTGGCCTTTCAGCATTTCAGCCCCTCGGGCGACCTGAAGACGAAATTCCGGGGGGTCGTCGACCAGATCACGGCCAAGGCAGGCGAAGTGAAGGAGAACGTGAAAGACTTCTTCTCGGACAAGAAAGACAAGATGCAGAAGCACATCAACGCAGCCCGGGACAACGACGAGAAGAAGGACGCGGGGAAGAAAAAGTAGACACCGGGCGGTTGTCGGCGGCGCAAATCCCCGGCCCTGGAGCGGCGGGCCCGGGTCTAGAACAGATCGATGGACATCGCCCGCGCGGGACAGGCGGTTACGCAAAACTCGCACCCGTTGCAGCGCTCGGGGTCGAAGATGATTTTCGAGGTGGCGGGGTCCATGTGGAGGGCCTCGGTGGGGCAGAAGGCGACACAGGCCCCGCAGTGAACGCACCTGTCCGTATTCTGGGTCACGCTTTTCGAAAGGGGTTCCACCCGGAGCCCCTTCTCTTTCATGAACCGGATCCCGGCATCGAAGTTCTCCTTCGTCCCGCTGAGCTCGAGGACCATGACCCCCTCACGACGGGGGAATATTCTTGCCTTCAGGATGTTGAAGTCCAGATCGTACTTCTTGGCAAGGTGGCACGCGATCGGCTGATCGACGTTGTCCGCACTGTACCGAATGATGACCTTTTTCGTAACCGTTGCTGACATGGTCCTGTTCCTGCGCGTTTGACCCAACGTAAGGGATCCCCCCGGGTTTGTCAAGGAGCTTCTCCCCGGGGGCGACGGGACGTCACAGAAGCGCCTTCCAGTTCATCAGGGGAAACGATACGTGCAGCGAGTGATCGTCGTCGACGAGCCGGTATTCGAGGTTTTCGAAGACCCTTTCGGCGATGGCCTTCACGACGGCCGGCGGCACGACGTCGTCGTTCTTCCCGTGAACGAGCAGGGCGGGGATCTTCACCCTCCTGTCGAGGTATCGAGAAAAGTCCGGCACGTGAAGGGCCGGCGCGAGCAGGATGACCTTCCGGATCCGGGACTCGTTCTCGCAGGCATAGATGGCCGCCATAAGGCCTCCGAAGCTCGAACCCACCAGGACGAGGTCCTTCTTTCGCTCGAGCAGGCCGTTGAGCTTTTTCATCCGTTCCTCCAGCGGACCGCCGAAGTCCTCGATGATCATGTCCGGGTAGCGCTCGCGGAAAAAGAGCCCCTTCGTCCCCCGGCTGCTGCTCTCGAGACCGTGAATGAACACCCGCGTCATCCCCATCGCATGCCTCCCCGCTCGGAGTGATAGGGCTATATATCCGCTGATCGGTTATTTTTCAAGCACGGGCAACCGGTTCTTCCCGTTGCCTGCCCCCCGATCCATGCCGCCCTGGTCGGTCTTGGCGTCGAAAGCAATCGCCGCTCATTGCTTTGCGTCAGGGCTTGTGCTAAACAATCGCCTTGCGGAGGTTTTTATGGCGCTCGTCAAGCCGTTCAGGGCCGTGAGGCCGAAAAAGGAATTCGCCCGGGAGGTCGCCTCGTTTCCCTATGATGTGCTCGACAGGGAGGAGGGGCGGGCGATCGTCCGGGACAATCCCCTCAATTTCCTGCGAGTGGAGAAGTCCGAGGTCGACGTCCCGAACGAGATCCCCGACGACGACCCCCGCGTCTTTGCGCGGGCCCGCGAGAACCTGCAGAACTTAATCCGAGACGGCGTCCTGTTCCAGGAGGACCGGCCCTGCTTCTACGTATACAGGCAGAAGGATGCCGGGAGGGAGCAGTACGGCCTGGTGGGGTGCGTCAGTGTCGCCGAGTACGAATCGGGGCTCATCAAGAAGCACGAGCTGACGAGGGTGGACAAGGAAAACGAGAGGGTGAACCACATCGACGCGACGGGCGCCCAGACGGGGCTGGTCTTCCTTCTCTACCGCTCCAGGGAGGAGATCGACCGGATCGTGTCGGCCGTCATCCGGGGAGTCCCCGAGTACGATTTCACGACGGCGGACGGCGTGTCCCACACCGCTTGGGTCGTCGGCGACGGCGCCGTCATCGAGGCGCTGGAACGGGAGTTTTCGAAGGTGGAGTGCCTCTACATCGCCGACGGCCATCACCGGGCGGCATCGGCATCCTCGGTGGCCCGCATGCGGCGGGGGAGGAACCCGGCGCACAACGGCACGGAGGAGTACAACTATTTCGCGGCCACCCTGTTCCCCCACGAACAGCTCCGGATCATGGACTACAACCGGGCCGTGAGGGACCTGCAGGGGATGACCCCCGAAGCGTTCATCGAAAAGGTCGGGGAAGCGTTCGTCCTCTCCCGGGGCTTCCCGGAGCGTTCGCCGTCCAGACCCCACCGGTTCGGGATGTACATCGGCGGCACGTGGTATCGCCTCGACGCCAGGCCGGAACTCTACGAGAAGGCGGGTCTCATCGGGAGGCTGGACGTATCGATCCTTCAGGACCACCTCCTGGGGCCGATCCTGGGAATTCGGGACCCGCGCACAGATGAGCGGATCAAGTTCATCGGGGGCGTCCGGGGGATGGACGAGCTGGAGCGCATGGTCGACGAGCAGGGCTATGCCGTGGCGTTTTCCCTGTGCCCCCCGGGAATCTCGGAACTCATCGGCATTGCCGATGCGGGGATGATCATGCCGCCGAAATCGACGTGGTTCGAACCGAAACTGCGAAGCGGGCTTTTTGTGCACCTCATAGACTAAGGAAAGGAACGAGGTCCGAGGACACAAAAGAAATCCTCGCGCCTCGATCCTCGGTCCGTCGCCACGCTGAGTGCGGCAGCAAGCAGCAAAGTCCAAGCAGCAAGGACTTCCCTTGAAGAAGAGATTCCCTTTCCCTCGTTGCTCGATGCTTGTTGCCTGGACCTTCGCTCTCACGGTCACGAAGGCAGGGCAGGATTCGATGCCTGAAGAGTCGCTTCTGCGAGATGACGAAACGACAGAGAGCCTCTACGGCGGGCGGCTGAAGATCATCCAGAAACGGAGAGGATACCGGTACACGATCGATTCCGTCCTGCTGGCCGGCTTCGTCGAACCGAAGGCCGCGGACCGCGTTCTCGAGCTCGGCGCGGGGAGCGCCGTGATCAGCCTCCTGCTGGCGTACCGCCATCGCGGAATCCGAATCACGGCGGTGGAGATCCAGGGGGGGCTTGCCGACATGGCGAGACGCAGTGTTTCCCTGAATCATCTCGATGACCGGGTGAGAATTCTGCAGGGGGACCTTCGGCAGGCTTCGGGCTTCCTCGAGTCACAGGCCTGGGACGTTGCGGTCTTCAACCCGCCCTACCGGAAGATGGGCTCCGGGCGGGTCAACCCCCTGGAGCAGAAGGCCCTTGCACGGCACGAGATTGCAGGTTCCGTTGCCGATTTCCTCGGGGCCGCTTCCCATGCCTTGAAGCCCGCGGGGAGGGCCTGCCTCATTTACCCCTGCTCGCGGATGGTGGAAGCCATCCACCGCATGAGGGTGCTCAAGGTCGAACCGAAACGGCTCCGCATGGTTCATTCGAAACCGGGGTCAAGGGGCGAGTTCGTTCTTGCGGAAGGAGTGAAGGGGGGAGGGGAGGAATTGTCCGTCCTCCCTCCCCTGTATCTATACAGGGAAGAGGGCGGTTACTCGGACGAACTGGAACGTCTGCTCAGCGGGGTTTCCGCCCCCGCAGGATAGACCGCGACATCGTCCGCAGCAGGATCTCCCTCAGCTCGGGGTCCGTAATGCCTGCGAGGGTGTTGTCGATGTAGGCCTTTTCGTCCGCCTTCAGGGCTGCGGCGTCGATGGACATGCCCGGTGCGTCGGGCTTCGGAGGCGGGGCACCGATTTCGCCGATGAAGAACCGGACCTGTGAAACCGACGGCGACCCCAGGACCTCGTTGAGCCTGGCGATGATGTCCTGCTTCATGAACTGCAGTTCGTGCATCCAGACGGATGTGCACACGCGCACGTAGAGCACGCCGTCGCGCAGCCTGTCAGGCTGGGCCCTCGCGCCGATCTGGAGCCCCACGGCCCGGTTCCAGGCCTCGATCAGCGGACGGTCCTTCATGGGAAGGCGGATGGATTTCTTTCGCAGGGTTTCGGGGAGGATGTCCCCGAGAAGCCTGGGTGCCGATGACCCCTTTCGCCGTCTCATGCCGAAACCATGTCACAGGACGGATTGAGAGTCAAGGCGCGGGGGGCAGGTACAGGGTACGGGAAATCCCCTGCTGTTCCCTCTAACATAAGGGCTTGCGGGGATCTGCACGGGGATCTGCACGCCACGAAACCGGACAATACGCGAAAAGAGGGGAAAGAATGAATCTGAGCACACTGGTTGAGCAGGTCAAGAAGCACCCCGAGTTTCACAAGGTCGGGATGATCCTCTGCCACAACGGGGTCGTGCGGGGCACGTCGCGGGACGGCAGGCCCGTGAAGGAAGTCACCGTACGGGCCGACCGCAAACGTCTCGAAGCCGTCCTGGCTGAGATCCGGGCCATGCCCGGCATCATCGAGGTTCTGGCCCACGTGAACGAGGGAACCCTGAAGGTGGGCGAGGACGTGATGTACGTCGTCGTGGCCGGGGATTTCCGTGAAAACGTCTTCGCCGCGATCGTCGCGGCGGTGAACCGAATCAAGGCGGACGTCACGTCGAAAACAGAGAAATAGCGGCTCACGGCACAGGGCGTATGGCAAAGGGGGAAAAAGGAGAATTCTATGCCGCAGCCTTATGCCCCAAGCCTTCGGCCAATTTCATGAGGTGCCCATGAATCCCGTGGTCGTCAAGGCGAATATCGTCGTGTTCATCGCGAGCTTCTGCACGCTCGTCATCGAGCTCGTGGCGGGGCGCATCATGGCTCCTTACGTGGGCGTGTCCCTGTACACCTGGACAAGCATCATCGGGGTCGTTCTCGCGGGCATCAGCATCGGGGCATGGGTCGGGGGCATGCTGGCGGACCGCTATCCCCGACCGGCCACGCTGGGCTGGCTGCTTTTCCTCTCCGGGCTCGGCGCCCTGACCATCGCGCCGCTTACGGACCTGATCGGCGCGGCGCCCCTGCGGACGACCCTGATGCTGAGGATCCTGCTGCTCACCACGGCCATCTTCTTCCTACCCTCGACACTGCTGGGGATGATCTCGCCCGTCGTCGTGAAGCTCACGCTGGACAACCTGAGCCGCACGGGGAACATCGTGGGGAAGATCTACGCCTTCTCCACACTGGGATCCATCATCGGGACCTTCGCCACGGGGTTCTTCTTGATTTCCTGGATGGGGACCCGCAGCATCCTGCTTACGATGGGAGGCATCCTGATCGTGTCGGCCTTCGTGTTCGGGGGCGGGTTCTTGAAACGCAGGGCAGCGGTCATCTCCGCGGCGGCCGTCGTCTCCGTCAGCGTTTTCCTCTTTACGGTGTTCGGCTACGCCTACAGGCCGCTGCTGGACGGGAAGGTCTACTATTACAAGGAGAGCGATTACTTCACCATCAAGCTGATGAAGTACCCCATCAAGGGAGGGGCGGTCGAGGGGGATGCCCTCATCCTGGACAACCTGATCCACTCCATCAACGACGTCAACGACCCGACGTTTCTCGACTATGACTACATCCGCATCTACGAGGAACTGGTCAGCTGGCAGATGGAGTCGCGCACTTCCGTCGACGCACTCTTCATCGGGGGAGGGGGATACACGTTTCCGCGTTGCATGGAGGCGCAATACCCCGGCGCGCGAATCGACGTGGTCGAGATCGACCCGGAGGTGACACGCGTGGTCCACGAATGCCTGGGCCTGCCCCGCACCACCTCGATCCGCTCCTTCAACGAGGACGGCCGCTGGTTCGTCATGAACTCCCGGGACCGGGGCCGCTACGACTTCATCTTCGGCGATGCCTTCAACGACCTCTCCATCCCTTACCACCTCACGACCCGGGAGTTCGCCCAGCAGATGAAGGCGCTCCTCAAGCCCGACGGGTTTCTCATCGCGAACCTGATCGACAGCGTCACCGAGGGGCTCTTCCTGCCGTCCTACATCCGAACCCTCGAGGACGTGTTCGGGAAGGGCAACGTCAACCTCCTCGTCCTGGCGCCGGAGCTGCGAAGGGTCGGGATCGCCACCTGCGTGGTCGTGGCGAGTCCACGGACGTGGGACATGGAAGACTTCGCGCGCGCAACCGCCGCGAGAACAGGCCGCAAGATGACCGCCCACCTCGTTCCCCAGGAGAAACTGCAGGAAATTCTGAGGGATCGCCCCTCGGTGGTCCTCACGGACGACTGCGTCCCCGTGGACAACCTGACGGCGCCGATCTTCGAGGCGAGGTACGGGTATAAAAGAAAGTAAGGGGTACAGGCTCCAGGGGCCGGGAGAAGAGGAAGCCGAGAAGTCGGGAAGCTGAGAAGTGATGCCCGAGACCCTTTATGCCTGACCGCATGATTGCCTTCCTGCCCGCAATGGTGTAGAAGGAAGACACAGGCAGGCATTCAAGAGGACAGGCAGCCGGGGCACTGATATGGACGAGCGGGAGAGGCTGAAACTCATCAACAGGCTCAAGACGGCCAAGACGTCCGAGGAACGGGACAAGATCCTCTGGTACCTGGCGGGCCAGGACAAGGAAGCCCAAGGAAGGGCCCGGCGGGCCGAGCCCACTCGGACGCCCGCACGGGACGAAGCGGAGGAGAAGCCTCGCGTGAGCCTCCCCGTGGGGAAACTCGGCGGGGTGGGGTCCTTCACGGCGCTCCTGTTCCTTTTCTACGGCCTGGTCACCATCGTCACCGCCGTGATGAAGATCCTCGAGGGCAAGATAGAGGGGGACGAGATCAAACAGCTCATCATGGGCGGCCTGTTCCTCCTGTTCGGCGTCGTCATCTATCTTCGCGCCCGGCGGGCGCAGCAGAAAGCCGCCGAGGAGACGTAACCGGCGTCTTTGAAGGCTGCCCTCACTTCAGCCGGAAGTCGACCCGGCTCTTCCTCACGTCCTTTTTCGGCTCGGGCTCCAGCGCCTTCGGCTCGAGGACGAAGATCCTCCCCGGCTCGAACTCCCCTTTTTCCCGCAGCGCCTCCGAGACCGCCTCGGCCCGCTTCATGGCCAGGAGCCGCAGGTCACTCTCCCCGACCGTGATGTGGGTCAGCATGAGTTTTTCCATCTCCTCGTTGGGCAGGCTCTTTTCCATCCCGACGAGGTTCCGCGGCTTGGGGAACTTCTCGGCGCTGTAGGCTCTCTTGAGGTAACGGTCGTATTCCTGCTTGTCGATCGCGACGGAGTCGACAGACTCCACTTTTTCCCCCTTCCTCACCAGGTCGTTGAGCTTCTGGGCCTTCAGCTTCCTCTCGAACTGGGCCCGGATGAGCCCTTCGCGGTCCCGCTCGAGGTCCACGCCGCCCACGATGTCCAGCTTGAGGGCCGGCTTCGCCCTCAGGGCCTTCGTGAGCGTTTCGATCTTCTTCATGTTCGGCTCGGACAGTGCCGCCGTGCCCGGTTCGAACTCGATGTAGCTCAGCTCCTCGCCGCCGCCGAACAGGGACCCCAGCAGGGCGAAGGGCGCCGTGGCGACCTTGGTCAGCAGGTTGACGATGATCTGCAGAACGATTCTCCAGACGCTGAACTCCGGGTCGTCGAGGCGGCCCGTCACGGGGATGTCGAGGTTGATCTTGCCGTCGGCGTCGCGCAGGAGCGTGACGGCCAGCCCCACGGGGAGCTTCGTGGCCTGGGGGCTCTCCACGCGGTCCCCCAGCGTGAGCTGGTCGATGACGACCTTGTTTTCCGCGTCCAGCTTCATGTCGGAGATCAGGTACTTGAGGTCGAAGGAGAGGGAGCCCTTTTCGATCTTGTATCCCGCGTAGGTCCCCGAGTAGGGGGTGAGGGGGCTCAGGTTGAAATCCCGCAGCGAAGCCTTGAGGTCCACGAAGAGGTTTTCCCTGAACGGGTGGACCTTCCCGGCGATTTCCACGGGGATATGCCGCCCGATCTTCCCGCGGACGTCCACATCGGCCGGCTTCTTCGTGATCGATGTCACTCCCGTCACCCTCCCCGTGAGTTCCGTGAGCGTCGACGAGAAGCCGGGCTTGATCTTGCGGTCGTCGAATACGAGGGTGCCGTTCTGCAGCGTGATGCGGTTGATCTCGATGTTTCTGGCAAGGATGTCGCCCAGGTACTCCTTCTTTTCCCCGGGGCCGGCCTCTTCCGTCTCTTCCGGCTTCGCCGGTTCCTCCTCGCCGGCTTCCTCCCCCCCGGCGGCCTCCGGCCTGGCCACGTTCTTCACGTTCAGGGTGCCGTCTTCGTTGACGATGATGCGGGCGAAGAAGTCGGCGAGCGCGATGTCCTTGATCCGCACGAACAGGGGATTGTAGCCGGCGGAGACGCTGTTGACGAACAGCGACTTGAATTTCAAAAAATCGTCCCCGTTGATCTTGTCCACCGTCGCAACGCGTCCCAGAAGCACGTTGCCGTCGTACTTCACGGTCACGTCCTTCTCGGGGGGCTTGCTTGCCGACAGGGTCCCCTTGGCGGAGATGTCCCCGTCGGTGAAGTTCACGCGGAATTTGTCGGTAAAGTACTCCTGGAAGGGGCGGATCCGGACCCTCTTGAGATCCACATCCAGGTCGGCGGACAGCGGGTTGAGGCCGACGGGGCCGCTGACGGCAACGGCGCCCTTCCCCCTGTTGAGATCCATCGAGAGCGACAGCTTTCCCCGGCTGTCCTTCAGCGTGGAAATGTTTTCCCCCTTGATCGACAGGTCCTGGATCAGGGAGTTGACCGGTTCCGCCGGCACGTCGTCGCGGTATGCGATCTTGCCGCCCTTGAGGTCGAACTCGTCCAGGATCAGGGTCGGCAACGCCTCCGGATCGGATGCAGGCTTCGTCTCGGGCCCGGTCGCGGGCTTGCCTTCCCCCTTCTTTCTCTCCGTCAGGGTCGTCAGATTGATCACGCCGTCCTTGCCCCTGCGGACATTCAGCTCCGGGGACTCCAGGGCGATCTTCGCGAAGTGGAATTTCGACTGGAGCGGTTCCAGGGCCGTCATGACCACGTCGAGCCGCTTGAGACCGGCCACGGGGTTCTTTTTCCTGTCCTGCAGCACGAAGTCCCTCAGCGCGACGTTGCCGGCAACGACCACCGCGGGCGTCTTTTCCTGCGTCATGGCGAAGGTGATCGTCGACTGCACGTCGAGCTTCCCGGAGGGGATTGCGATGTTCATCTCGTGCGGGACGTAGGCCAAATAGAAGGGCAGGTCGAGGTCCTCGATGAGGATGTTGAAGATCGTCTCGCGGGTGTCCTTGAAGATCTTCGTCTTCCCCTCGAGGATGTACGGGTCGTCATTGATCACCGCCGAGAATCTCGGCTGAACGTACGAATCGACATACTCCGGGATGTTCGAGATGAATGGAATGCCCAGATGGAGTTCTCGGACGTTGTGTGTCGTGTTGACCGGCTGATCGACGAATTCGATCCGGCCGTTCTCGATGACGATGTTGCTGATGGAGAACAGCAGGGGCTCCTTCTTTTCCTCCTTCGGTTCCTCCTTCATCAGCGCAAGGAGATCGGAAAAATTATAGGTGTTGTCGGGGTTGCGCACGAGGTGAACGTAGGGCTGTCTCACGGCGAGTTCCTCGATGACCGGCGCACCCTTGAAAATCGACCGGACGTCCAGGTTCACCAGCAATTCGGCGAGGGATACGAACGTCTTGTCTCCTGACGGTTCCTTGATCTCGACCCCCTTCAGGGTCAGCGTGAGCGTGAAGGGGTTCATGCCGACCTCGGAGAGGATCACCTTGCGATGGATCTGCTTCGACAGGGTGTCCAGCAGGAACGACTTGACGTAGGAAGGCACGACGAAGAACCCGATGACCGTGAAGAGGAACAGGATGACGGCGGCGCCTATAACCCATTTCTTGAATCGGCCCATGTTGCTCTCCGTTTGCGTCACGCGGCTGCGGTCGAAGGGAACAAAAACCGAAAACGGCGGGTGCCGGGATCGACGAACCGGCGCAATCAATTTCCCACAAGCGCAAGAATATTTCAACTCACAAAAAGGGGCGAAGCGGCCGCTTCGGCGGCGATGCGGAACGTCTGCAGGGGCGTCGGCGACGCGGACGAATCCGCGGGCTCGGCGTTGCAGGGCATCGGCAAACAGGCCGCGGGAGAGGGTTTGCGCAAGTTCGAAGCGATCCGGCCGCGCAGGAAGGAAGAGTCGCGCGTCACGCACGGGGAGCAAAAGACACAGAAAATGCTTGAAATGGGGGGGAAAAACAGGTAGACAAAATTCACTCCTGATGCGGGAAGCGCGAGAACGACACACAAAAACAAGGAGGAGATCAAGATGGCAAAGGCGAAGAAGGGTGATCTGTTCACTTGCGAGGTGTGCGGCCTGGTCGTTGCTGTCGACGAGAGCTGTGACTGTGCCGTCGGTGAACTGATCTGCTGTGACATCCCCATGGAGAAAGGAAAGACAACGATGAAGAAGGCTGCGAAGCCCGCGAAGAAGGCAGCGAAGCCCGCGAAGAAGGCAGCGAAGCCCGCGACGAAGGCGGCGAAACCCGAGAAGAAGGCGGCGAAGCCCGCAAAGAAGGCGACGAAGGCGAAGGCCGCCCCGAAGAAGACGTCGAAGCCCGTGAAGAAGGCGGCGAAACCCAAGGCAAAGGCCAAACCCAAGGCAAAGGCAAAGAAGTAAAACGGTCGCAGCGGCGCAACGACTGAGCTGGCCGGTGCAGGCGGCCCGGCAGGGCAGCTTGCGTGCGGCTTCCCGATCAAGCGCAGGCAAGAAACCCCGCCCCTCACGGAGCGGGGTTTCTTGTCTCCCCCCCCGCAAGACGGCCAAAGTCGTTGACGAAAACGCGAAACTTCTTTACTGTAACATTCAGCCCATCCAAACAGAAAAGGAGATCGGCCATGGCAAGCAAGAAACTGTTGGAGCTCTTGAACAAGGGGATCGCCCGGGAGATCCAGGTGTCGGTCCAGTACATGTGGCAGCACGTCCAGTGGTCCGGGATTCCCCATTACGCGGTCAAGGACGAGCTGAAGAAAATCGCCATCCAGGAAATGAAGCACGCCGAGGCGATCGCGGAGCGGCTTTTCTACCTCGGAGGCATCCCGACGACGAAGCCGGAACCCATCTTCGTCGGCACGACGCTCAAGGAGATGCTCGCGACGGACCTGAAGGACGAGGAGGGGGCGCTCAAGCTCTACCGGCAGACGATCGAGGCGGCGCAGAAAGAGGATGATTACACGACCGTGCGGCTTTTCAAGCAGATCCTCGCCGATGAGGAGGAACACCACGACTTCTTCCAGGGAGTCCTCGAGGGTCTGAAGTAACGCGTCTGTCCGATCGAAATCAAAGCCCACTTCACGGTGGGCTTTTCTTTTTGGAGGGATGAGCGATGAGAAGGCGGGAGCGTGAAATTCAAGACGAACAGGAGATCCGGGACATATTGCAACAGGCACCTGTCTGCCGCCTGGGGCTGAGCGACGGCCGGTTCCCCTATGTCGTGCCGATGAGTTTCGGAATGCGCAACGGGCGGCTGTACCTCCACAGCGCCGGGGAGGGGAAAAAGATCGATCTGATCCGGAAGAACAACCGCGTCTGTTTCGAGGTCGACGTGGGTGCGAGGGTCGCGGGGGGCGATTCGCCCTGCCGCTGGTCGATGAAGTACCGGAGCGTCATCGGGTTCGGAACGGCGCGCCTCCTCGAGGACGGCGGGGAGAAGCGTGCGGGGCTCGATGCTATCATGGCGCATTACGGCGGGCCGGAGGGACCCTACGACGGCAACGCGCTGGATCGGGCCTGCGTGATCGAGATCACCATAGAGAGCATGACCGGCAAACAATCCTTGTAGAGCAGGGGCTTCGGGACCGGCCCGGGGACCCTGATATTTGGTTTGCAAAATAATCCTTGACGGATTTTATTTTGCATGCCAAACAAAGAAGGAAGCAGGGAACAGCGGAACCGGCAAAGAGGGGAAGCAGCGGGAGGGGCAAGGTCCCATGTCGAAGGACGATCGTTTGATCTACCTGATCTTCACGGCGCAGCAGAAGCTGCGGACCTACCTGAAGAACGCCATGGCCGAAGCGGGCGTCACCATCACCCCCGCACAGTCGGCCATCCTCTTCCTGCTGAAGAGAAAGGACGGGCAGACCATGTCCGAGCTCTCCTCGCAGCTCACCCTGGACAACTCCACGCTCACCGGGCTGGTGGACAGGCTCGAGCGTGAAGGGTTCGTCAAGCGGAACGCGGGCACTGCCGATCGCCGCGCCTCCCATGTATTCATCACGGGCGCCGGCAGCGAGGAGATCGAGCGGGCCCGGGTCGTGATCCGGCGCGTGAACGACAGGATCCGGGAACCGTTCACGGAAGGCGAGATCGAGGCCTTCAAGAAAGTCCTGTCGTCGTTCTTCGAACGCTTCGGCGCCTAGCGGGAGCGAGAGGACTGCGATGGCACCATCGAGACGGGAAGCGGCGCCCCTGAAGCAGGCGGCGGCTTTTGCAAAGCGGGATGCCGGGATGCGCCTGGACGGCGCCGGGCGGCCGGTTCCCGACGGCCTCCTGGCGTCCATGGGGCGCCGCGGAATGTTGGGCTGGAGCATCCCCGAGGCATACGGGGGGCAGGGCCGCCGCTATGCCGACATCCTGACGGCCCTGGATGCGTTCGTCCGCGGCGGCGGAAGACCCGGACGCGCCCTCTCGTGGGCGGTTCACCTGATCGTCGGGAAGACGCTCATCGCGGGCTCCGGCACGAGCCGGCAGAAACGGGAGATCCTTCCGGCGATGGCGTCGGGGAAAAAGACGGTCTCCATCGCCCTCTCGGAGCCGGATGCGGGAAGCGACCCCAAACGCATACGGACGCGCGCGGCCCGGAGCGGCGACGGGTACGTTCTGGACGGCGAGAAGGCGTGGCTCACCAACGGGCCCGAGGCCGACGCCTTCGTCGTGTTCGCCGTGACGGGGCATCGGGGGGCCCGGAAGGGTTTCACGGCCTTTGTCGTGCCCAGGGAATGCCCGGGCCTCACCGTCCGGAACGCACCGCCCCTCGGCTGCCTGGAGCCGGCGGCCCATTGCTCGATCCGTCTCGATCGCTGCCGCGTGCCCGCGACCGCCGTTCTCGGGCGCGAGGGACGTGCCTGGGAGGACCTCTCGAAACCGTTTCGCGTCGTCGAGGACGTTCTCCTCTCCGGCGGGGCGGTGCCCGGGGGGCTCCATCGGCTCCTGGAGCATTGGATCCGCGGATGGCGTGCGAGTCCCGGGAAGGACGCCGTCGAGGCTGCGGAGCGGATCGGGGAAGCGGCGGCGCTGCTGGAGACGGCGCGGCTGATCGCTCGGGAGGCCGCCTGCGGGCTGGACGGCCCCCAAGGGGACGCAGGCGTGGAGCGCACGCTCGTCTCCCTTCATCTCACGGTGAAGAGATGCCGGGAATCCCTTCGCGCCGCATTCGAGGCGCGCGGGCTCGGGGATCCCGATGCTCTCGGAATAGACGTGGACACCTTGCTAGCCCTCGGGGAACCCGCATCGCGGGCGCGCCGGCGCAACTGGGGATACTCGTGGCTCGACGGAAAGGAGAGGTCATGACGGATCGAGACGGAACATTCAAGTCGGTCGACGGGGTACGGGAAGGGCTCAAGGGGGTCGGCTACATCTGCAACACGGAGATCGCGACAACGGTCTACCTCGCCTTTCACCTCGAAAAGCCCGTTCTCATCGAAGGGCCGGCAGGCGTCGGCAAAACCGAGCTGGCGAAAAAGGCGGCCGCGTTCATGAATGTACCGCTGATCCGTCTGCAGTGCTACGAGGGACTCGACGAGTCCAAGGCGCTCTACGAGTGGAAGTACGGCAAACAGCTTCTCTACACGCAGCTGCTGCGGGACAAGCTCGACCGGATCGTGAGCAGGGACAGCGACCTCGGCGAGTCGATCCGGACGCTTCACCAGTACGAGGACATCTTCTACTCTCCGCAGTTCCTCGAGCCCCGGCCGCTGCTCAGGGCACTCCAGGAGGAGCAGGGGGCCGTCCTTCTCATCGACGAGGTGGACAAGGCCGACGAGGAGTTCGAGGCCTTCCTGCTCGAGATCCTGTCGGACTTCCAGGTGTCGATTCCCGAGATCGGGACGGTCCGCTCGCAGACCCGTCCCTACGTCTTTCTCACCAGCAACAGCACGCGCGAGTTGAGCGAGGCGCTCAAGCGGAGGTGCCTGCACCTCTTCATCCCCTGCCCGCAGCCCGAACTCGAGCGGGCGATCGTCCGGTACCACGTGCCCGGCATCCCGGACCGGCTCGAGAGGCAGCTCGTGGCATTCATCCACGAGATCCGGAAACTCGAGCTCAAGAAAACGCCCTCCATCAGCGAGACGATCGACTGGGCCAGGGCCCTGATCCTGCTGCACGCCGAGGGCCTCGACCGCGACCTCACGCGCAAGACGCTCAACACGTTCCTGAAGTTCGAGGAGGACATCCGGCAGGTGGACGAGAAGCTCATGCTGCTCGTCGACAGGACCCTCAAGGAAACCGCCTGATGGATCGTGTCCTGAACAGCTTCATCGTCTCCCTGCGGGGGGCGGGAGTGCCCGTGTCCGTGTCGGAGAGCATCGACGCCGCGCAGGCCCTCGCCCTGTGCGGGTACGGGGAACGTCGGGTCGTCAAGAGCAGCCTCGGGGCCACCCTGGCGAAATCCGCGGCGGAGAAGGAGATCTTCGACGACTGTTTCGAGCGGTTCTTCACCTTCGAGAGCCTGAAGTCCCCGATGCCGCAGGGCCGGGCATCCGGGGAGGACGAGATGCCGTCGGACATGCCGCCCATCGGGGGCATGATCCTGGAGGGGGACATGGGCGGAGTCGCCCTTGCCGTTCGGGATGCGGCGCGGGCCTCCGACCTGCAGTCCATCCGCTACTTCACCCAGAGAGGAATGTTCACGGCACGGATTCTCCAGGCTCTCGAACTGGATCGGCTCGACCGGTACGTGGCGGACCTGTACCGGGAAGGGAGCGCGGGCGCCGAAGGCACGGCGCGGCAGCTCGAGCAGGGCCGCGACGCGCTGATCGACATGGTGCGCCGGTTCGTCGAGGAACAGTACGCCGTCTTCGCCCGTGAAAGCACGGAACGGATCATCGAGCGGTACCTGCAGGACGTCCGGCTCACGGAGCTGGAGGAGCGGCATTACGAGCGCATGCACATGCTCATCCGCAAGCTCGTCAAGCGGATGAACGAACGCTTCTCGCGAAGGCGACGCAGGGCGAAACGCGGGGCGCTGGATTTCAAGCGGACCCTGCGGGCCGGCATGCCCCACGGCGGCCTGCTGTTCGAGACACGCTGGAAGAAGAAGAGGGTGAACCGGCCCGACGTGGTCATCCTCTGCGACGTGAGCCGTTCCATGTCCACGGTGGTCCGATTCTGCCTTCTCATGCTCTACGGGCTCAACGAGGTGGTGGCCCGCATCCGCTCGTTCGTCTTCTGCTCGAGCCTCGTCGAGGTCAGCCACGTTTTCGACGGCACGCCCATCGCGGAGGCCGTCGAGCGGCTTCGCACCGGAGAGGGCCTCGACATTCACATGGGCCGCACCGACTACGGGAGCGCCTTCTGGGACTTCACGCACCGTCACCTCGAGGCGGTCACGGGAAAGACGACCGTCATCATCCTGGGCGATGCCCGCAGCAACTACGGCGACCCGGCCGAGGAGCTCCTGCAGAAGATCGGCGAGCGCAGCCGGCGTCTCATCTGGCTCAACCCGGAGACGCCTCCCATGTGGGGGACGGGGGACTCGGAGATGAAGCGGTACATGCACCACTGCGATCTGGTCATGGAGTGCAACACCCTGCGGCACCTGGAGCGGCTCGTCGGGGTCCTTGTGAGAATACCCTGAGCGACGGCGGCGAGGGAATCCGCTACCCTTCCCCCCTTTTTCCGTGATAATCTTTACACGGGACCCTATGATGCGGTCTTCGCCGCGGTCCGCGGCAGGGAGACGGCGTGAGAGAAGAGTACCGGCAGGCACAGGAAATCGCACGGAGGATCGCCCGCGAGGTCGGGGAGCCCCTCTTCTATGAGATGCAGGCGGGATGCGTGGGGGCATCCGCGTCCCTGTTCAAAGGGGACCCTCTGGTCGGCAGGGCCGTCGCCTTGATGGAAGAGCGGCCCGACCGCATCGGCCACGGGCTGCGCCATGCGACGAAGGTGGCCGTGGACGCGGGTGCCATCGTTCTCGTCGAGCGCGATCCGTCGGGCGAGCCGGACAGGGTCCGCAGGCTCGTCACCCTGGCTCACGTGGCCGGCGTCCTTCACGACATCCGGCGGGAAGAGAAGGAACACGCGCGCCTGGGGGCCGAAGAGGCGAGGAGGATTCTCGCGGATTACGATCTCCGGGAGGCGGAGCGGAAAGCGATCGTGGGGGCCATCGCGAACCACGAAGCCTTTCGGCCCTCGCTGCCCATGGCCGACGAGGACGGGCAGCTCCTGTCCGATGCCCTCTACGATGCCGACAAGTTCCGCTGGGGCCCCGACAATTTCTCCGAGATGCTCTGGGAGATGGTCTCGAGGCGGGACGTGCCGTTGCATGCCTTGCTCGGCCGGTTTCTGCAAGGGATGGAGGGTGTGGCCCGGATCCGGGAAACCTTCCGAAGCGCTACGGGTCGTCGTTACGGACCGGATTTCATCGACCGGGGGATGGAGATCGGCAGAAGGCTCTACGCGGAACTGACAGGTGATAGGTGACAGGTGACAGGTGACAGGTGACAGGTTCGTCCTGCTACCTGATGCCTGTGATCTGACACCTTGAAACGATGCAGCATGGCAAGCACTTGTAAAACGCACAACTGAAAAACGGAGGCACCATGATCAAGCGGATTCTCGTGGCATCGGACGGGTCCCGGACGTCGGGCCGGGCGCTCAAGACAGCCGTCGAAATGGCGAAGAAGATGGGGGCGACCCTCACGCTCGTGGGCGTGATCGACAACCGCCTCTACGTGGGACGGACCATGCCCGCCGAGGCGACGCCGACACGGATCGCGGAGCCCGTCGAAGACTACCTGATGCGGGTTGCCGGCGCATACCTGGCGACCGACGCGAAGCGGTGCAAGCAGAGCGGCGTGAAGCCGGAAATGGTCATCCGGATGGGTCATCCCGTCGAGGAGATCCTCAAGGAAGCCCGCCGTTCGAAGGCGCACCTGCTCGTGATGGGGTCGCACGGCAAGAGCGGGATCGGGTCGGCGATGGGAAGCGTGGCCTTCGGGGTCCTGCAGAGCGACTCGAGGGTGCCGGTCCTCATTGTCAGGAAGTGAGGGCACGGCGATGGGAGGCAGAAACGCACGCAACGGGAGGTCGACCCTCGTCTACAGGGGGCCCGTCTTCACGCTCTACGAGGATGAACTCGAACTGCCCGGCGGCAGGACCTGCAGAAAGAGCAGGATCGAGCACCGTCCCACCATCGGCGTGGTGCCGGTCACCGGCGACGGGAAGATCCTGCTGATCCGCCAGCACCGGCACGCGGTGGGCGACTCGCTGATCGAGATCCCGGCAGGCACCATGGACGAGGGGGATGCATCCCCGGAAGCCTGCGTGCAGCGAGAGCTGGCCGAGGAGACGGGTTATCGGGCGGCAAAGCTGATCAGGCTCTTCGGGGGCTATCTCGTCCCGGGGTACGCCAACGAGTTCATGCATTTCTTCCTGGCCCTCGATCTGTACCCATCGCCGCTTCCGCCTGATGAGGACGAAGACATCGAGACCATGACCTGCCGCCTTCAGGATGCCCTGACCATGATCCGCGACGGCAGGATCGTCGACAGCAAGACGGCGCTCGCGCTGCTGCTGGCTGAGGACTACCTCCGCGAACCGAAAGGGGCGATCTGAACGATCGCCCGGCGTGTCCCTGCGGGAACGTTTGTCAGCTTTTCCTGCTCGTCTTCGTCAGGAATGTGGAAACCTGCTGTTTCACGTTTCTCTTCTTACAGACGGGGCAGCTGACCTTTCCCTTGTCGTGCTCCGCCATGCTCATGACGACAGTGAAATCCTTCTTGCAATCCTCACATCGATACTCATAGGTCGGCACGGCAGATTCCTCCTTTCCCTAAATTCATGTAAAATGTTAGAGAAGAAACCTAACTAACCGATATGAATTAATAAAAGAAGCCGTCGCACTCTCTGACTGCTGCGTTGTTCCCGTCGGCTTCTATTTTACAGACGCGGCGCGTTCCGTCAAGCCCGTTCTGATGAGAACGGAGTATCCCGATTCATGGCTTCCAGCAGGGATCGACGTGGCACGAATCCTGCTTGACCACGTGCATTCCTTTCATCTCCATTTCGTGACATTACCACCTGGGGAGGCTTGCGTGAATACGTACAGGATTCAGAGAGGGGATACGATCGACCGGGTCACAAAGGCTCTGGGGTTGACCTGGGATGAGTTCAGAACCCTGAACCCTGCCGCGGTCGGCCGTTCCCGCAAGACGGGGCAATGGGTCGTCAAGGCCGGGGCCGTTGTCAAGGGAAGCGCGTCCTTCCGGACGGTGCTCGAGGAAAAGCGGGCGGCTCGAGAAACCGCGGTCCGTTCGGCCGGTTCCGAAGTTCAGAGCGGTTACCGGGAATACACCGTCAGGGAGGGGGACACCTTATGGGGTCTTGCGAGGAGATATCCCGGCTCGACGGCCGAGCAGATCGCGCGCGAAAACGGTATCTCGAACCCCGACAGGATTCACCCGGGGCAGAAGGTACGACTGAAAATGGGCGAGGCCGGGGAGTCGGCGAGCCCGGAGCCGGGCGAGCGGTCAGAGGTTGTAGCCAGCTGGTACGGCAAGGAATACCACGGCAGGCCGATGGCCAACGGGAAAACTTATAACATGTATGCAAATACGATCGCCCACAGGACCCTTCCTTTCGGGACCCGGGTGGAATTGACCAACCCCGAGACGGGTCAGATTGTGCGGGCGGTTGTCACGGACCGGGGGCCCTTGATCGACGGGCGTGACGTGGACCTGTCGTACGGCATCGCCAAAAAACTATCCATGGTGGAGAAAGGCGTCGGAAAGGTGATCATGGAGATCCTTTAAAGGCGGCGCACGCGCCACCCGGCTCCAGGCGCCAGGCATCTGGATTCAGGATCAAGAGAAAGAAAAACCCGCCGGGGTCGAATCCGGGCGGGTTTTTCCATTCTTGGAGGACTCTCCGCGGTCTATTTGTTTGTTTCGTTCGTCGTGGATTTCGTTTCTTTCGTTTTCTGCTTCTTCCTCGATCCTCGGTCCTTCAGCCCCGAACCTTTCTCTTCGGGACCCGGTCCCAGGCGTCCTTGTAGAGCCTGCCGATGCAGAGCAACAGCGCCAGGAAGAACAACCCCAGCATGAATGTCGGCGGTGTGTGGAGCATCTCGTCGAGCAGGTAGCCCATGTACAGGGCCAACATCGAGGCGATCACGATGGCAAACCCCCATGAGCCGATGACCAGTACGTGCGAGAAATCGATCTGCCGCGGCCTTGTCTTCACCTGCGCTGCCATGACTCCTGCCTCCTCTGATTCGCTCTGGGGTATCTGCCCGGATTGCTCCTCGCCTTACGTCTGCTTCTTTTCTTCCTTGAGCCTTACGCCTGTCTTTTCTACATCAGATTCTTGATCGCCTCGGCCACGGGACTCGTGAACAGGGCCACCAGCACCGCGTACATCGCGAAGCTGCCCACCGCCTCGCTGAGGTAGAGTTTCTCGTACTTCTGCTTGAGGGAGACGATCGTCATGCCGCCCACTATCAGGGCGCCCAGGTGGAAGTAGGGGAAGTTGCCCGCGCCCGCGGCGGCGTACTCGGCGAAGGCGAAACCGGCGGTGATCAGGATGACGACGGTGGAAAGGATCAGGGTGGAAAGCGTCTTTCTCATGGTGAGGTCCTCCAGTTTTGTTTTGGCCAGGGCTGAGGTCTTAAGGAAATGGGATCTTCTTATCTTGTCTGACGCCTCTTGCCTCGTGCCTTGTCCCTCTCTATAGAAAAGAGCGTGCCAGGACGGGAGGAAAGGGAAAGATAATCTGCAACATGCCGACATCAAATAGAATATAACGAATCCGGCCCGGTTGCCGCATGCTCTCCAATCCCCTGAGAAGGGCCCTGATTTGAACGGAACGTTCAACCCGGGTGAACGAAATATGGAAAAGGAATGCATTAGGCGTAAGGCGTAAGGAAGGAATGACAGAAAAGACAGGCGTAAGGCATTGGGCTTAAGGCGCAAGGAAAAGAAGACAGGTATCAGGCATCGGAGGAAGAGGGCAGGCCGGGCGATTCCCTCCGTGAGTGACGGGGTTTGTGTTATAAGGGGGCATGATTTGTTCAGAAAGGAGGAACGGGATGAAGAGATTTGTCATCTGGACATCGGCGGTTCTCCTCGTGTCCGCGTTTTTCGGGACCGCATGCGCACAGGAACGGAAGCTGCCGGACCCGACCGGGGGGAGCGTGGCCGTGCTGGACAGGAACTCCTTCGTGGTCGTGCGCGACAGGGGGCCGGACAACTACAGCGTGGTTCTCTACGAGGTGGTGAAAGGCAAAATCCGTGTCGTCGACGCGGTCAGGGTCAGCGGCGATTTCACGGGGGACCCGCCCATCGTGCGCTACGTGCGCAGCAGGGACATTCAAGAAAAGTGATGAGCAGGTCTTAAGGATAAAGGAAAAAGGCCAAAGGGAACAGCCAGACATCTGACCCTTTCGCCTTTACCCTTTGAGTTTCATCCTGTCAGCGGGGCCAGACCTTCCTGAAGGCCGCTTTCGGGAAGAAACAATGCGGGCATTCCTCGGGAGGTTCCGGTCCGTAGTGCGTGTGCCCGCAGATCCGGCAGCGCCATGCGACGGTGTCTTTTTCGAGGTGCACGTCGTGCTTCGCAAGCAGCGGGAAGTCCTCGACGGGAGGCATCACGGGCTTGTAGCCCTCGAGCATGTACCGGGAGACGACCACCCGCTGGATCTCGCTCGTCCCCTCGTAGATCATCGGCAGCCGCATGTCGCGCAGCAGCTTCTCCAGCGGGAAGAGGCGTGTGTACCCGTATCCCCCGAAGATCTGAAGGGCCTCGCTGACCACCTCGAAGGCGACCTCGGTGGCGTAGAACTTGGCGATGGAGGCCGAGATGGTGGGGTCCATCCCCGAGTCGTTTTCCCACGCTGCCTTCCAGGTCAGCAGCCGTGCCGTCTCCACCTTCTGGTACATCTCGGCGATCTTGAAGTCGATGGCCTGGAAGTCCGACAGGCGGGCGCCGAAGGCGCGGCGCTTCTTCGCGTAGTCGATGGCCAGCTCCATGGCCGTGCGCGCCGCGCCGACCCCGAAAGAGCCGATGATCGGCCGCGTCCGGGCGAAGGTGGTCATGGCCATCACGAACCCCTCGCCGGGCTGCGCCAGGACGTTTTCCGCGGGAACCCGCACATTCGTGAAGTGGACGCCCGCCGTGTTGGAGCTGCGCTGGCCCGTTTTCGGGATCGTCCGGCCCACCGTGACGCCGTCCTGGCCCTTCTCGACGAGGAAGGCCGCGATCCCCTTGTGCCCCTGAGAGGCGTCGATCGTTGCGAAGATGGAGAAGTAATCGGCCACCCCCGAGTTGGTCACCCAGTACTTGGTTCCGTTGAGGATGTAATCGTCGCCCGCCTTTTCCGCCTTGCAGCGCATGCCCGCCACGTCCGACCCTGCCAGGGGCTCCGACGTGGCAAAGCAGATGAGCTTGAATTCCTTCGCCAGGATGGGCAGGTACTTCTCCCGGACCTTTCCGTTTCTTGTCAGCATGAGCGGCTCCGCGCCCAGCGAGTTGTCGAAGATCGACGTGGCAAGCCCGGCGCAGGCCGCCGAGATCTCCTCGACCACCAGGGCGCATTCGAGGAGTCCCCATCCCCGGCCTCCGTATTTCCGGGGAAGGGTGAGATTCATGATCCCCTCTTCCCAGGCCCTCCGCAAGATGTACAGAGGAAGTTCGTCCTTCTCGTCGTAATGCCAGGCGATGGGAAGGACCTCTTCGAGGGCGAAACGACGGGACCTGTCTCTGAGTTCGATCTGTTCCGGGGTGAGCGAGAAGTTCAGCATCGGAAACCTCCTTCCTGGGTCGTTCAGCGGTTATGGCTCATGAGCGGTTCGGCGGGATGCGCTGACTATAGAACGAAACGGCCTGCCCTGGCAAGACGATCTTGAACCGGATGCGGTTCGGGGATTTCCATTTTGCGGTTTTCTGTTATAGTAGGTCAAAATCCACGGGGAGGGGGACTGCCATGTCGTTTGCCATGTACATCCTGATCGGGATCATCGTCGTTGCCGCCATCTATTTCATCATCAAGGGAAAAAAGTCGTAGAGCGGGTGGGCCCGGAGGAAACGGTTGACAGCCCGTTCACGGCTGTGTAGCGTGAGGGGCTTTTGATGGCCGTCTCGCGAGGGGATCCGCTCGGATGACGGCGGCGCCGCATCCGCCGTTCGGTTCAAGGGAGGGGCCTGCCTGTAGATTGGCGCCTTCGCGCTTGCAGTTCTTCTCGTCGGAGGAATCGTGCGGGACCCGCCGGCGGCCCTTATCCCCGGGCCGCGAGGGAGGAGAAAGAAACGAATGAGAAGACGACAGATCGGCTTCCAGGGTTTCCTGCTCGGTCTGGGTCTCTGCGTCCTGCTGGGCTCCCCCGCGGCGGCCGAGCACTACCGCGTCAAGGCGGGCGACAGTCTCTACAGGATCGCAAAGAAGTTCCGCGTCAGCCCCGAGTCCATCCGGAGGGCCAACGGGCTCGAGGGCGATGCCCTGAACGTAAACCAGAGCCTCCTCATCCCTGCCGGAACATCGCAGAGGAAGGTCCCTGGACCGGCAGCTTCGAAAGAGGAAAACGGCGCCGATGCTCCGGTGCACGTGGTGAAACGAGGAGAAACGCTGGCCGCTGTATCGGAAAAAACGGGGATCTCCGTTTCGGAGATCAAGCGGCTCAACGGGTTGAAATCGTCCAGGCTAAAACCAGGGCAGCGCCTGGTTCTGGCAAAACCCGGCGTCAGGGCGCCGGAGGAAGAGGACGAACTCGAAGAGGCCGGATCCGTCGAAACGGACGATCTGGTCTTCCTGGAAGAGGAACAGGGGAGTACGCGTCCCGGAGTCCCGGTGGCCCCGTCCCGCTGGAGCGACCCGGCTGAGCGGGAGCTCTTTGTCAGGGTGGTGAAATCCTACGAAGGGGTCCCCTACCGGCTTGGCGGCAACTCGATGCGGGGGATCGATTGCTCGGCGTTCACCCGGAAGGTCTACGGCATCTTCAGGGTCGAGCTGCCCCGGACGGCCAGGGAGCAACTGCAGTGCGGCACCCGTGTCGGTCGGGACGGCCTCGAGACGGGCGACCTCGTGTTCTTCCAGACGAGAAAGTACCGGATCCACGTGGGAATCTTCCTCGGCGGAAACGAGTTCTTCCATTTGTCCTCGAGGAGCCGGGCGGGAAAGGTCGACAACATCGATTCGGCCTACTTCAGCGCTCGATTTATCGGAGGCGTACGCCTGAAAGATACGGATCGGGCGGCGAAAACGGAAGCGCCGAAAGTACCCGGAGCGGCACCGTCCGCCCCGCCCCCCGCGGTTCCCCCGTCAGCCGGCGCGGCGCACTCGCCGGAGGGATGAAATCTATTAGAGGATAAGAGGGTCAGAAGGTGAGAAGGTCGGAGAGCCGCCGCAAGCATTGACCGCCGGCCTGTCCAACTTTCTCACCCTCTCACCTTCTTCCCTTCTGCTGGTGAGGGGGAGCCCGGCGCCGGGATCCGGAAAAATCATCCGAAACCTTTTCGATCAGACGCCCGCTATTCCCTGAACATCATTCGCAGCTCGTACACCCCCGCGCCGACGCGCTTTTCCATGTCGAAGCCCATCTTTTCGAAGACGTGCAGCATCGGGCGGTTTTCCAGGAGCACCTCAGCCGTGAATCCCAGGAGTCCCTGCCTCCTCGCGAGATAGGTCAGGTAGCCGAGAAGTTCCTGGCCGATGCCCTGGTTCTGGTGCGCGTCGCTGACAGCGAAGGCGACCTCCGCCATGTGGCTGTCCTGCTCGATCTCGTACTGGCCGACCCCGACGATTTCCTCCTTTTCCTCCTCGCCCATCACGGCCAGGATCTCCATTTTCCTCGTGTAGTCGATGACGACGAAATCCTGGAGGCGCTCG